>NZ_JBTNEH010000004.1:0-259951 GCF_054512775.1 Alicycliphilus sp. T452 | reverse complement strand
CGATGCTTCGGACGGCTCAAGCAGTTCCGACGCATCGCCACGCGCTACGACCGCAAGGCCGCCCACTTCATGGCCTTCCTCTGCCTCGCTGCAAGTCTGGCTTGGCTGACAGATTGAATGTCGATTCGCCCTAGGGCCTGTCAACACTATGGAAGGGGATCGCGTTGCCTCGCAAAGGGGCTGGATGCAAGGCGCCCGCGCGCCGCAAGGCTAATGCCTTGCAAGCGTGGGCAACGCCGCAGACGGCCCCTTTGCGAGGCAACCCGAAGGGAAGCTCATGACAGCCCGCCCCTCGGCGTTGCGCTCCTTATGCGTGCGCACGCACGCACTGCGTCGCGCGCCTTGATGGGCGGGCTGTCATGAGCTTCGCGACCCCTTCCATAGTGTTGACAGGCCCTAGAAGACTGACGCTCAGCCGGCCAGCGTCTCGGCCACGGCCGCGGCCGTGCCGAAGGCCAGCGTGAAGCCCAGCGCGCCGTGCCCGGTGTTGAGCAGCAGGTTGGCGGGCGCGCGCGCGTGGCGCCCCACCACGGGCAGGCCGGTGGGCGTGGCCGGGCGCAGGCCGGCCCAGGGCTGCAGGTCGCGCCCCATGCCGCTGTGGGGGAACAGGGCGCGCGTGGCGGCGCACAGGCTGTCGATGCGCGCCTGCGGTATGTCCATGCCGTAGCCCACGAGCTCGGCCATGCCGGCCACGCGCATGCGCCGGCCCAGGCGCGCGAACACCACCTTGCGGGCGGCATCGGTCACGCTCACGCGGGGCGCCGCGCCGGGCCCGGCGGCGGCATCGAAGGTGATGCTGTAGCCCTTGAGCGGATAGACCGGCAGCGCAAACCCCAGGGTGCGCGCCAGCGCGTGGCTGCCGCTGCCCAGGGCGAGCACGAAGGCGTCGGCCTCGATGGCGCCCGCATCGGTCCGCGCCGCGGCGATGCGCCCCGCGGACCGGGTGAACGCCGTGATCCTCGTGCCGAGTACGAAGCGCGCGCCGCGCGCCTGCAGCAGGGCATGCAGCCCCTGGCAGACCTGCAGGCAGTCGGCCGTGCATTCGCCGGGCGTGTGGATGGCGCCCGCGATCCGCGCCGCGTAGTGCGCGAGCGCCGGCTCTATCTCCGCGCAGCGCGCGGGCGTGACGGCCTCCTGCTCGCAGCCCCAGGCGCGCTGCAGCTCCAGCTGGCGCCGCGCGTCGTCCAGCGAGGCCTGGGTCGCATACAGCACCAGCTTGCCTGTGCGCGAGAAGTCGCACTCCAGCCGCTCGGCGGCCAGCATGCGCTCGAAGCCCTGGCGGCTGCGCGCGGCCAGGGCCAGCAGCGTGGCCGTGCCGTGCCCGGAGGTGCGGCGGTTGCAGGCGCGCAGGAAATCCAGCCCCCAGCGCCACTGGTGCGGGTCCCACCGCGGGCGCAGCTTGAGCGGCGAATCGGGCGACAGCAGCAGCTTGGGCAGCTGTGCCCAGATGCCGGGGTCGGCCAGGGGCTGCACGTAGCTGTAGCTCAGCTGGGCGCCATTGCCCCCGCTGGCGCCAGCGCCGGGCCGGGCCTGGTCGACCACGGTGACCTGCATTCCCTGGCGCTGGAGCTCGTAGGCCGTCGCCAGGCCCACGATGCCCGCGCCCATGACACATACATGCATTGAAAAACTCGGCAGATTGCGGATCGCCCCAATGTAGGGCGCGTGCCGGCCATTGAACAATGCCAATGCAGGCGCGGGGCATGACGGAAAGTTATACGCGGGCCGTGGCGCAAGGCCCGCAGCGGCGGCGCATAACTTTTGCGCATACCCCTTGCCGCGAAAGGCATTGTTCAAGCGGGCGCGGGCTTTCTACAGTACCGCTGTGACTTGCGTGGCAACCGCAACCACGACTTCGATAAAGCAAAGGAGACACCATGAAGCACAGCACCATCCTGGCCGCAGCGCTGGCCGCCTGCGCCCTGGCCGGCACCGCCGCCCAGGCCGACACCCTCAAGAAGGTCGCCGACACGGGCAAGATCACCGTGGCCTACCGCGAATCCTCGGTGCCGTTCAGCTACCTCGCGGGCTCGGGCGGCCCGGTGGGGTTCTCGGTGGAGATCACCAACGCCATCGTCGATGCCGTGAAGAAGCAGCTGAACAAGCCGGGCCTGAAGGTGGACATGCAGGCCGTGACCTCGCAGAACCGCATCCCGCTGCTGCAGAACGGCACCATCGACATCGAGTGCGGATCGACCACCAACAACGCGGTGCGCGGCAAGGACGTGCAGTTCGCCATCAACTACTTCTATACCGGCACGCGCCTGCTCGTGAAGAAGAATTCCGGCATCAAGAACTGGGCCGACCTGGCGAGGAAGAAGGTGTCCAGCACCACGGGCACGACCAACGCCCAGGTGATACGCAAGTACAGCAAGGACAACAATCTGGACTTCGACATCGTGCTCGGCAAGGACCATGACGACTCCATGCTGCTCGTGGACGCCGGCCGCGCCGAGGCGTTCGCCATGGACGACATCCTGCTGTTCGGCCTGAAGAACAACGCGCGCAACCCCGCCGACTGGGACGTGGTGGGCGATGCGCTGCAGGTCGAGCCCTACGCCTGCATGATGCGCAAGGACGATCCGCAGTTCCAGAAGCTGGTCAACGGCGTGGTCGGCGGCATGATGAAGTCGGGCGAGTTCGAGAAGCTCTACGCCAAGTGGTTCATGGCGCCGATCCCGCCCAAGGGCCAGGTGATCGGCCTGCCCCTGAGCCAGGAGCTCAAGGACAACCTCACGGCGCAAAGCGACAAGCCCGCCATGTAAGCCCAGGCGGGCGGCGCGGGGTGCGCCAGCGTCAATAATGCGGCGCTTGCATCCTTGCCCCGCTGAAAGCCCCGCCCATGCTCGCCCGCCACCAGGACCCCATCGCCGCCATCGCCACCGCCCCCGGGCGCGGGGCCGTGGGCATCGTGCGCGTGTCGGGCCGGGATCTCGCGCCCTTCGTGCAGGGCCTGCTCGGGCGATCGCTGCAGCCCCGCCAGGCGCATTACCTGCCTTTTCCCGATGCCGCGGGCCGGCCCATCGACCAGGGCCTGGCGCTGTTCTTCCCCGCGCCGCACAGCTACACGGGCGAGGACGTGCTGGAGCTGCAGGCCCACGGCGGTCCCGTGGTGCTGCAGCTGCTGCTGGCGCGCTGCCTGGAGGCGGCGCAGGGCCTGCTGCCGCGCCTGCGCCTGGCCGAGCCGGGCGAGTTCACCGAGCGCGCCTTCCTCAACGACAAGATCGACCTGGCCCAGGCCGAGGCCATCGCCGACCTGATAGACGCCAGCACCGAGGCCGCGGCGCGCAGCGCGGGCCGGTCGTTGTCGGGCGCGTTCTCGCAGGAGATCCACGGCCTGCGCGACGCGCTCGTGCACCTGCGCATGCTGGTCGAGGCCACGCTCGACTTCCCGGAGGAGGAAATCGACTTCCTGCGCAAGGCAGACGCGCGCGGGCAGCTATCGAACCTGCAGCAGACGCTGGCCGCCGTGATGCAGCGCGCCAGCCAGGGCGCGCTGCTGCGCGAAGGCATCAAGGTGGTGATAGCGGGCCAGCCCAACGCGGGCAAGAGCTCGCTGCTCAATGCGCTCGCCGGGGCGGAGCTGGCCATCGTCACCCCCATCGCGGGCACCACGCGCGACAAGGTTCAGCAGACCATACAGATCGAGGGCGTGCCGCTGCACATCATCGACACGGCCGGCCTGCGCGAGAGCGACGACGAGGTCGAGCGCATCGGCATCGCGCGCGCCTGGGACGAGATCGCCCAGGCCGATGCCGTGCTGTTCCTGCATGACCTCACGCGCCTGGATGCTCCTGAATACATGGCTTCCGACGCGCTCATAGAAAGCACTTTGGCCCAAAAACTGCCTGAAAGCGTGCCGGTCATCGACGTCTGGAACAAGACCGACGCCGCCGCCCGCCCGGCACCGGCCGCCACGGCGGGCCGGGCGGCGGTGCAGCTGTCGGCGCGCACCGGCCAGGGGCTCGACGCCCTGCGGCGGGAACTGCTGCGGGTAGCGGGCTGGCAGTCGGCGGCCGAGGGCGTGTACATCGCCCGCGCACGCCACATCGAGGCCCTGCGCGCCGTGGACGCCCACCTCATGGAGGCCGCCGCGCAGCTCGAAAGCACGAGGCCGGCGCTGGACCTGCTGGCCGAGGAACTGCGCCTGGCGCAGAACGCCCTCAACGCCATCACGGGCGAATTCACCTCCGACGACTTGCTGGGTGTCATCTTTTCCAGCTTCTGCATCGGAAAATGAGGTAGCGATATGGTGATGCAGATGTAAACAATGGTAATGGCTGCTTGTATGGATGCGGTGCGCACGCTACCGTTCGCGCCCGATGAACACCATCGCCACTTCCTTCCCCAAGGTCGATCTGACGGGGCTGATCGAGGCCATCAGCCAGACCACCGCGGACGACGGCATGAACAATGTGCTGACCCGCGAACAATGGAGCCTGCTGTCGTCCTACCTGCAGCCCGTGAGCCTGCCGGCCGGCCAGGTGCTGTTTGCGCAGGGGACGAACGACCGCACCCTGTACCTGGTGGAGAACGGCAACCTGAGCGTGCATGCGGAGAATGAGAACCAGCGGCTGCGCCTGGCCATCGTGGGGCCCGGTTCGGTGGTGGGCGAGGGCGCGTTTTTCTCGCACCGTCCGCGCAGTGCGACGGTGCAGGCCAGCACCCCGAGCAGACTGTGGAGCCTGACGGCGCTGCGCTTTTCCGAGCTCGCCAACCGGCAGCCGGTCGTGGCGCTGCAGTTGAGCATGTCCGTCGGCGCGGTACTCGCCAAGCGCCTGGCCAACCGCCGTCGTCGCGTGGCCGCAACCTGAGGACCGCTGCTGCCGGGCGGCGGAAGGGGCAGGCGCCCCATGGCGGCGTCCGGGCCCGCCTGCGGCATGCCAAACCATGTGCTGCGCTGTACACTTGCTGACATTTTTTAGCGCTTCTTTGCGAAGGCATGGTATGTCCTTGTTCAGCTGGTTCACCCGCAAATCCAAGCCCCAGGCACCGCGCCAGCGCCAAGCGCACACGGCGCCTGCCCCGCTGGCCGCGAATGGACCGGCGTCCGCAGTGCCGGGCCGTAATGGCAAGCCCTTGCTGGAGCCGCAACCTCCCGCGCCCCAGGATCCGGCCGCGGCGCGCAAGAACGAGCGCGCGGAGCGGCGCGAGCTGCTGTACACGACGGTGCGCGACGCCATGGTGCGTGCCGGGGTGCTGTCGGCGGGTTACAAGTTCAAGGTGCTTTCGCTGGACCAGCGCGGCGCCCAGTTCCTGGTGATGATGGATCTGGCGCAGGAATACAGCAGCGAGATGGTTCGCCTGGGCGAGATCGAGGCATTGATCACCCAGGCCGCCAAGTCGCGCTTCGGCATCGTCGTGCCGGCCGTCTATTGGCGCATCAACGACCAGATCATGGTGGGCATGTCCGTGGGCCCGGCCGCTTCCGCGGCACGATCCCAGGCCAGGGTGCCGGAGTTCACCGCGCCCGCGGCGCAGGCCTCGCCCACCCTCTCGCCCCCCCGGCCGGCCGCGGCGCGCCAGCATGGTGCGCCGCCGGTCTCGCGCCCGGCCCCCCTGGTGCCGCCGATCGCGCCCGCGCCGCCGCGTGCCGCCGCAGGGTTCGAACCCATCGAGGCGGACGAGGTCGCGGCCTTCAAGCAGGCGCTGGTGCATGCTGCCGCCGCGCGCACGCCGGCGCCCGCGGCGGAGCCGGGCGTGGCTATGCGCAGCGGCCCCCTGTTGCCCAAGAGTCCCGGTTCCACGGGGTTCGAGGACACCGTGATGCCCGCCCAGGACGCGCCCTCGTCCGACCTGAGCTCCACGCAGTACGGCGATCTGCGCTGATACGGCTTCGCAATCAATAAGACAACTGCGTTGCTTTGCCTTGCCGTACTGCGTGTACTGTCTGCGGCTTCGTGCCTTGTTCTCTGACTGATTGCAAACCCGTATGGGTCAGCAGCCGCTGAAATCCACCAGGGTGTAGAGCGGCAGCCCGCTGGCCCGCAGGCGCGCCGAGCCGCCGAGTTCAGGCAGGTCGACGATGGCGGCGCCCTCCATCACGGTGGCGCCCAGCTTTTCCAGCAGCTTCTTGCCCGCCATCATCGTGCCGCCGGTGGCGATCAGATCGTCGATCAGCAGCACGCGGTCGCCGGGCTTCACGGCGTCGGCATGCAGCTCCACGGTGGCGCTGCCGTATTCGAGTTCGTAGGTTTCCTCGACCGTGGTGAAGGGCAGCTTGCCCTTCTTGCGGATCGGCACGAAGCCGACGTTGAGCTCATAGGCGACCACGGCCCCGAGGATGAAGCCGCGCGCGTCCAGCCCCGCCACCACGTCGGGGCGCATGGCGCGGTCCATGTAGCGGTGCACGAACGCGTCGATCATGACGCGGAAGACCTTGGGGTCCTGCAGCAGGGGGGTGATGTCGCGGAACTGCACGCCGGGGGCCGGCCAGTCGGGCACGGTGCGGATGTGCTGGCGCAGGTAGTCGGTGACGCTGAGGCTGTGCATGGGCGGTGGGGGCGTGAGGAGCTGGGCCGTGCGGACAGTGTAATCAGCCGCGCAGCAGTTTCTCTTCCGCCAGGCTCAGGGCCGTGGGGTGGCCGGACAGGACCAGGGTGTCTCCCTCGGCCAGCGGCGTGGCGTCGTCGGGCGCGGACATGCGGCCGGCGGCCCGGCGCACGTTGATCAGGTGCGCGCCGATGGCGTGCAGGGGGATGTGCGCCAACTGCGCGCCAACGGCCGCGGCGCCCGGGGGCAGGGTGATGGAGTACAGGCGCTCCTGGTCCCTTTCGGTGGGCGTGTCGTCGTCGGCCCCATGGAAATAGCCGCGCAGCAGGCCGTAGCGGGCCTCGCGCTGGTCCTGCACCAGGCGTAGCACGCGCCGCATGGGTACGCCCACCAGGGCCAGTGCGTGGCTGGCCAGCATCAGCGAGCCCTCGATGGCCTCGGGCACGACCTCGGTGGCTCCGGCGGCCTGCAGCCTGTCCAGGTGCGAATCGTCCTGCGTGCGCACCACCACGGGCACATGGGGCGCATGCGCGCGCGCGTGGGCCAGCACCTTGAGGGCGGCAGGCGTGTCCAGGTAGGTCACGGCCACGGTGGCGGCGCGCGCCAGGCCCGCGGCCTTGAGCGCCTGCAGCCGCGTGGCGTCGCCGAAGACCACCGAGTTGCCCGCTGCGGCGGCCTGGCGCACGCGGTCGGGGTCGAGGTCCAGCGCCATGTAGGGAATGCCCTCGCTCTCCAGCATGCGCGCGAGGTTCTGGCCGCAGCGCCCGTAGCCGCAGATCAGCACGTGGCCGCTGGTGTTGATGGCCTGCCGCGCGATGGTGGTCACATTCAGCGACTGCTGCAGCCAGTCGCTGGCCACGAGCTTCATGACGATGCGGTTGCTGTACTGGATCAGGAAGGGCGTGGCCAGCATCGACAGCACCATGGCCGCGAGCACCGGGTTCATGAGCGCGGGCTGCACCAGGGCATGCTCCTGCATCAGCGACAGCAGCACGAAGCCGAACTCGCCCGCCTGCGCCACGTAGAGCGCCGTGCGCAGCGACACCCCGGCCGTCGCCCCCAGGCCGTGCGCCAGCGCGGCGATGATGGCCGTCTTGATCAGGAGCGGCGCCGCCAGCAGCGCCAGCACCAGCGCCCAGCGCTCCAGCAGGATGTGCCAGTCGAGCATCATCCCCACGGTGATGAAGAACAGGCCCAGCAGCACGTCGTGGAAGGGGCGGATGTCGGTGCCCACCTGGTGGCGGTACTCCGTCTCCGACACCAGCACGCCCGCGATGAAGGCGCCCAGCGCCAGCGACAGCCCGGCCAGTTCGGTGAGCCAGGCCAGGCCCAGCGTGACCAGCAGCAGGTTGAGCATGAACAGCTCGTCGCTCTTCCTGCGCGCCACCAGCGTGAGCCACCAGCGCATCACGCGCTGGCCGCCCACGAGCAGCAGGCCCACGAGGACCGCCGCCTTGAGCAGCGCCAGGCCCAGGGCCAGCAGCAGGCGTTCGGGAGAGGAGCCCAGGGCGGGCACCAGCACCAGCATGGGCACCACGGCCAGATCCTGGAAAAGCAGGATGCCCAGCACGCGCCGGCCATGCTCGCTCTCCAGCTCGCCGCGCTCGGACATGAGCTTGACCACGATGGCCGTGCTGCTCATGGCCAGGGTGCCGGAGAGCGCCAGCGCCGTCTGCCAGCCCATGTCCCACACGCCGCCGGCCAGCCGCGCGAGCAGCAGCAGGCAGGCCATGAACGCCAGCATGGATGCGAGCACCTGCAGCAGCCCCAGCCCGAATACGTGGCGGCGCATGGCGCGCAGCTTGGGCAGGTTGAATTCCAGCCCGATGGTGAACATGAGGAACACCACGCCGAACTCCCCCAGGTGGCGCACGCCCTCGGAGTTCTGCGTCAGCGCCAGCGCATGCGGACCGATGAGGATGCCCGCGGCCAGATAGCCCATCATGGGCGGCAGCCGCAGGCTGCGGCATGCCACCACGCCCAGCACTGCGGCCAGCAGATACAGCAGCGTGAGGGCGAGCGAGGACATGCCCGATCCTAGCCGAGCCGGCGCAGGGCCGGCCGATAGAATCCGTCCATGTCCACCGCCACTGCCGCCTTTCCGTCCTTCAACGCCGAGCAGGCCCTGCGCCTGGGCCGGGAGACCTTCGACACCGAGGCGGCGGCCCTGCAGGGCACGGGGGAGCGGCTGGGCGCCGTCTTCGTGCAGGCCGTGCAGCGCGTGCTGGCCACCTCGGGGCGCGTGATCGTCATGGGCATGGGCAAAAGCGGCCACGTGGGGCGCAAGATCGCCGCCACGCTGGCCTCCACCGGCACGCCGTCCTTCTTCGTGCACCCGGCCGAGGCCAGCCATGGCGACCTGGGCATGGTCGCCGGCGGCGACCTGGTGCTGGCCATCTCCAACAGCGGCGAGAGCAGCGAGATCACCGTGCTGCTGCCCATGCTCAGGCGCCAGGACGTGCCGCTCATCGCCATGACGGGCGGCCTGCAGTCCACGCTGGCGCGCCATGCCGATCTGGTGCTCGACTGCAGCGTGGAGCGCGAGGCCTGCCCGCTCAACCTGGCACCCACCACCAGCACCACCGTGCAGCTGGCCATGGGCGACGCGCTGGCCGTGGCCCTGCTGGATGCGCGCGGCTTTCGCCCCGAGGACTTCGCGCGCTCGCACCCCGGCGGCGCCCTGGGCCGCCGGCTGCTGACCCACGTGCGCGACGTCATGCGCGCGGGCGACCAGGTGCCGCGCGTGCCGCCGCAGGCTGACTTCAGCACGCTGATGCGCGAGATGAGCGCCAAGGGCGTGGGCGCATCGGCCGTGGTGGACGAGGCGGGCCGCCCGGTCGGCATCTTCACCGACGGCGACCTGCGCCGGCGCATCGAGGCCGGCGCGGACCTGCGCGGCGTGCGCGCCCAGGATGTCATGCACGCGCGCCCGCGCACGATCGCGGCCGACGCCCTGGCGGCCGACGCCGCCCAGGCCATGGAGCGCCACTCCATCACCAGCGTGCTGGTCACGGACGCCCAGGGCGTGCTGGTGGGCGTGGTGCATATCGGCGACCTGATGCGCGCCAAGGTGATCTGATGGACGCGCGCACCGAATCGCCCCCGCTGCTGCCCGCATTGCAGTTCGACCCCGCGCTGCTGCTGCGCGCGCAGGACGTGCGCGTGGCCTTCTTCGACGTGGACGGCGTGCTGACCGACGGCGGCCTGTATTTCTCGGAGAACGGCGAGACGCTCAAGCGCTTCAACACCCTGGACGGCCACGGCATCAAGCTGCTGCAGCAGGCGGGCATCACGCCCGCCGTCGTCACCGGGCGCGACTCGCCCGCGCTGCGCCTGCGCCTGAAGGCCCTGGGCGTGGTGCACGCGCGCTTCGGCACCGAGGACAAGCGCCCCGCGGCCGAGGCCATCCTGGCCGAGCTGGGCCTGGCCTGGCCGCAGGCCGCCGCCATGGGCGACGACTGGCCGGACCTGGCCGTGCTGCGGCGCGCGGCCTTCGCCTGCGCTCCGGCGCAGGCCCATGCCGAGGTGCGGGCCGTCGTACACCACGTCACCGCCGCGGCGGCCGGTGCGGGCGCGGCCCGCGAATTCTGCGACCTGCTGCTCATTGCCAGCGGCCGCTATGCCAGCCTGCTGGCCGCCCACGCCGCATGATGGTGCGCCTGCGCCGGGCGTGGGAGCGCCTGTCCATCTACCTGCCGGTGCTGCTCATGGGGCTGCTGGCGCTGGGCACCTGGTGGCTGGTGCGCAATGCCCCCCAGCCGCCGCAGCCCGCGCAGGAACGCCCCGTGCGCCACGAGCCCGACTACTTCATGCGCGACTTCGCGGTGAGGAACTTCGACGCCACGGGCAGGCTGCAAAGCGAGATACGGGGCACGCTGGCGCGCCACTACGCCGACACCGACACGCTGGAGATCGACCAGGCGCGCCTGCGTTCCGTGAGCGTCGACGGGCGCGTCACCACGGCCAGCGCCAACCGCGCGCTCAGCAATGCCGACGGCAGCGAGGTGCAACTCTTCGGCAACGCCATCGTCACGCGCGAGGCCCTGGCGCGCGCCGGGCACGCGCCGCTGCCGAAGCTGGAATTGCGCAGCGAGTTCCTGCATGCCTGGACGAACGAGGAGCGCGTGCGCACCAACCAGCCCGTCACGCTCAAGCGCGGTGCGGACATCTTCACCGCCGACGGCCTCGACTACGACAACCTGGACCAGATCGTGAACCTGCGCGGGCGCGTGCGCGGCACGCTGCTGCCGGCATCGCCGGCCCGTCCCGCCGCCAGGCCGGCGCGATAGGGTCCAGGCCATGCGCGACCACCGCCCCCTGGTCTTCATCACCGGCGCCTCCAGCGGCATAGGCCAGGCGCTGGCCGAGCGCTACCACCGCGCGGGTTGGCGACTGGCGCTGGTGGCACGCCGTGATTCAGACATGAAATCATGGGCCAAGGCCCATGGGATGGGCGCCAACAGCTATGAAATATATGGCGCGGACGTCTCCCTGCCCGACAGCATCATTGCCGCAGGCCAGGCCTGCATGGCGCGCCAGGGACTGCCGGACGTGGTCATCGCCAATGCGGGCATCAGTGTGGGCGTGGACACCGCCCAGCGTGCCGACATCGACACCATGGCCCGCATCTTCGCTACGAACAATCTGGGCATGGCGGCCACCTTCCACCCCTTCGTCGCCGCCATGGCGCGGCGCGGCAGCGGGCGGCTGGTGGGCGTGGCCAGCGTGGCGGGCATACGCGGCCTGCCCGGGCATGGCGCCTACTGCGCGAGCAAGGCGGCGGTCATCAGCTATTGCGAGAGCCTGCGCGGCGAACTGCGCTCCAGCGGCGTGCGGGTGGTCACGATCTGCCCCGGCTACGTGGATACGCCGCTGACGCGGGAAAACCGCTACGCCATGCCCTTTCTGATGCGCCCCGAGGCTTTCGCCGACAAGGCCTTCCGGGTGATCGGGTCCGGCGCGAGCTACCGCGTGATCCCCTGGCAGATGGGCGTGGTGGCCAAGCTGCTGCGGCTGCTGCCCGATGCATGGTTCGACCGCCTGCTGCAGGGGCGCCCGCGCAAGCACCGGCAGGGCCAGGGCCGTTGAGGGCGTGACTGCTTCGCGCAGGCAAAGCAAAAGGCCCCCGAAGGAGCCTTGATCGAGTGAGGGCTGGGGAACTGCCTCCCCCAGGCGTCAGTAGCCGCCGTTGCGGTCGCCGCCGTAGCCGCCGCGGCCACCACCACCGCCGCCGCCGCGCGGGCCCGAGCCGTAGGGGCTGCGGAAGCCGCCTTCGCCGCGGCCGCCGCCGGTGCTGCGGCCGCCGCCGTAGCCGCCGCCACCGCCACCGCCAAAACCGCCACCGCCGCTGCGCGGCGGGCGGGGCTCCATGGGGCGCGCCTCGTTCACGACGATGCTGCGGCCGCCCAGGGATTGGCCGTTCATGCCGTTGATGGCGGCCTGGGCGTCGGCATCGCTGCCCATTTCGACGAAGCCGAAGCCTTTGGAGCGGCCAGTGTCGCGCTCCATCATGACCTTGGCGCTGGTCACGGTTCCGAATTGGCCGAAGGCCTGCTCCAGATCCTGGTCGCGCACCGAGTACGGCAGATTGCCGACGTACAGCTTGTTGCCCATCAAGGGACTCCTGAAAAACAATTGAATTGAGCGACGGAGTCCCGAACCCGCAGCCAGTTAATCACTAAGACGCCCTATGCGCGAAAACCGATGGATCACCGCAACACCGACGAGGGGAACCCCCATCGCCGAAACATTATGCGTTAGAACTTTGGCGAAAACACAAGGGGTTTTCCGTGATCTTGTGGCTGGGCGGCTGCAAAAAAAGGGGCCTTGTGGCCCCTTCATGATCGAAATCAGTAGCTGGAACGGCCGCCGCCGTAGCCGCCGCCGCTGCGGCCACCACCGTAGCCGCCGCCACCGCCAAAGCCGCCACCGCTGCGCGGCGGGCGGGGTTCCATGGGGCGTGCTTCGTTGACCACGAGGTCGCGGCCGCCGTAGTTCTGGCCGTGGGCGCCCTGGATGGCTGCCTGGGCTTCGGCATCGCTGCCCATTTCGACGAAGCCAAAACCCTTGGAGCGGCCGGTGTCGCGCTCCATCATGACCTTGGCGCTCTGCACGGAGCCGTATTGGCTGAAGGTCTGCTCCAGATCCTGGTCGCGGAAGGAATAGGGCAGGTTGCCCACATAAAGTTTGTTGCCCATGATCGGACTCCTAGAAAAAACACGAAATGCGATGAGCCCGACGCAATCAACAAACCTGTGACGACTTCAAAGACGCGAAACCGACCAAACACCGCAGCCTGCATTCCTGCAAGGCAGAAAGGCGCGCTCATTATCAAGCATCCCCGTGGCCCCCAAAGGGATGCGAGTGCGCTCTTGCAACACTTCTTAGGGTAATTACTGGCGCCACCGGCGCCCGCGCAGGGACGGGCGTGGCCGCAGATACAATGTGCCCCGTCTATGGGGAGTAGCCTGCCGCTGCGCGACGAGCGCGAGCGGAGGCATGCATCAACAGACTTGGGGCCCGCGGGCGCCATGGTGCATGAGGCCTGCCGCAACGGCGGGCTGGGCGAGACCATTGACCGCGCACCGATCCATCAGGCCGGAGTCGGAGCGTGGTCGATGCTGTCCGAATACTTCCGGCCGGAAATCCTTTGCGACTTCTCCTGCCATGGAAGCCTTTCTCGTTTCTACCTTCATCGTCACCCTCGCCGAAATGGGCGACAAGACCCAGCTGCTGTCGCTGGTGCTTGCGGCGCGCTTTCGCAGGCCCTGGCCCATCGTGCTGGGCATTTTCGTGGCGACCCTGGCCAACCATGCGCTGGCGGGCGCCGCGGGCACGTGGGTGACCACGGTGCTGGGGCCGCAGGTGCTGCGCTGGGTGCTGGGGCTGTCCTTCATCGCCATGGCCGTGTGGATGCTGATCCCGGACAAGCTCGACGACGGCGGAGAGGGCGCGGGCCCGCGCCTTGGCGTGTTCGGCACCACGGTGCTGGCCTTCTTCCTGGCCGAGATGGGCGACAAGACACAGGTCGCCACCGTGATGCTGGCCGCGCAGTACAGCGCCTACCTGTGGGTGGTGGCCGGCACCACGCTGGGCATGATGCTGGCCAACGCGCCCGTGGTCTGGCTGGGCGACCGCCTGGTCAAGAAGGTGCCGATCCGGGCGGTGCACCTGGTCTCGGCGGTGATCTTCCTGGTGCTGGGGCTGCTGGCGCTGTTTGCGTCGCAGGCGACGCCTTTGGCATAATGCCCGGCAGACGCGCCGATTTGCACCGCTTGCGGGCGCTTTACAAATCCTGCTAAAGACGTGACCGATCGACACGCCTGCACCCGCACGCACCAGACCCGGCCTCGTTTCTAGCGAAGCCGGGTTTTTTTCATGTCGTTCATCGCCACACCGCAATCCATGCATTTCGCCGAGGCCCTGCCCCTTTCGTCGGGCGCCTCGATCCGCGATTACACCCTGGCCTACGAGACCTACGGCCAGCTCAACGCCGAACGCACGAACGCCGTGCTCGTGTGCCACGCGCTCAACGCTTCGCACCATGTCGCGGGCGTCTACGAGGGCCAGCCCAGGAGCGAGGGCTGGTGGGACAACATGATCGGCCCGGGCAAGCCCGTCGATACCAACCGCTTCTTCGTCATCGGTGTCAACAACCTGGGCTCGTGCTTCGGCTCCACGGGCCCCATGCACGCCAATCCCGATACGGGCGAGGTCTACGGCGCCGACTTCCCCGTGGTCACGGTGGAGGACTGGGTCAACGCCCAGGCGCGGCTGCTCGACCGCCTGGGCATCCAGCAGCTCGCGGCCGTGATGGGCGGCAGCCTGGGCGGCATGCAGGCATTGAGCTGGACGCTGCAGTACCCCGAGCGCATGCGCCATGCCGTGGTGGTGGCCAGCGCGCCGAATCTGACGGCGGAGAACATCGCCTTCAACGAGGTGGCGCGGCGTGCCATCGTGACCGACCCGGACTTCCATGGCGGGCATTTCTACCGCCACGGCACCATCCCGCAGCGCGGCCTGCGCATCGCGCGCATGATCGGCCACATCACGTACCTCAGCGACGACGTGATGAACGAGAAGTTCGGCCGCCAGCTGCGCGAGGGCATGGACCTCAAGTACAGCACCCAGGACATCGAGTTCCAGATCGAGAGCTACCTGCGCTACCAGGGCGACAAGTTCAGCGAGTACTTCGACGCCAACACCTACCTCCTGATCACGCGCGCGCTGGACTACTTCGACCCCGCGCTGCGCCATAGCGGCAGTCTGGCCCAGGCGCTGGCGGTGGCGCGCGCCAGGTTCCTGCTCGTGAGCTTCACGACCGACTGGCGCTTCTCGCCCCAGCGCAGCCGCGAGATCGTCCACGCGTTGCTGGAGAACCGCCGCGACGTGAGCTACGCCGAAATCGACGCGCCCCACGGACATGATGCTTTTTTGCTCGATGACGCTCGCTACATGAGCGTTGTTCGCTCTTATTTCGATAGTATCGCAAAGGAGCAGCCATGAGCGACTACGCCACCATGCAAGCCATTGCGCGCCTGGTGCCCAGGGGCGCGCGCGTGCTCGACCTGGGCTGCGGCGACGGCTCCCTGCTGGATCTGCTGCGGCGCGAACGCGGCTGCAGCGGATACGGCATAGAGATCGCAGACGACAACGTGCTCGCCTGCGTGCGCCGCGGCGTGAACGTGATCCAGCTGAACCTGGACGAAGGCCTGGCCATGTTCGGCGACAACAGCTTCGACGTGGTGCTGCAGATCGACACGCTGCAGCACCTGCGCAACGCCGAGACCATGCTGCGCGAGACCGCGCGCGTGGGCAGGAGCGGCATCGTCGCCTTCCCCAACTTCGCGCACTGGCCCAACCGCCTGTCGGTGCTGCGCGGGCGCATGCCGGTCACGCGGCGCCTGCCCTACCAGTGGTACGACACGCCCAACATCCGCGTGGGCACGTACAAGGATTTCGAGGTGCTGGCCGGCAAGAACAAGCTGCGCATCCTCGACGCCTTCGGCCTGCAGGACGGGCGCGAGGTGCGCTTCCTGCCCAATGCGCTGGCCGGCACGGCGGTGTTCCATTTCGAGCACGATTGACGATGCTATGTAAAAAATAGCTGCTGGCGCTTTCTCATAATTTTTCCCCATCCCATGCTGTCCCTCGACGTGCCCACCATGTTGATGATGACCGCCGCGTCGTCGCTCGCCATGGCGGGCTCGCTCGCGGCCGTGCGGCCGCAGCGGCGCGAGGGCAGCCAGCTGTGGGCGCTGGGCCTGCTGCTGCACACGGCCACCTACGTGCTGTACGTGCTGCGCGGCACGGCGCCCGACTGGGCCAGCATCGTGCTGGCCAACACACTGCTCGCGGGCGCGCTCGCCCTGGGGATGGCGGCCGTGTGCCAGTTCCACGGGCGTGCGCTGCCCTGGGGCCGCATGCTGCTGCCGGTGCTGGCGGTGGCGGTGCTGTTCGCCGTGTTCATCGACGACTACCGCGCCCGGGTCATGGCCGCGGGCGTGATCCTGCCGCTGCAGGCCGGCATGCTGCTGTGGGCGCTGTGGCGGCCGCAGCCACCCGCCCAGGGGCGCGGCATGCTGCTGCTCACCTTCGGCCTGGGGCTGCAGGGCGTGCTGCTCGGGGTGCGCGGGGTGCTGGCTGCCACCTACGCCATGCCGCTCGACGGGCTGATGCGCGACAGCTTCGTGCAGTCCTTCACCTTCATGGTGGTATTCATTGTCGTGATCCTCACCTCGCTGGGCTTCATCCTCATGGACAAGGACCGCGCCGACGCGGACAACCGGCACTTCGCCACGCACGACGAGCTCACGGGCGTGGCCAACCGCCGCGCGCTGATCCAGGCGCTCGATCGCGACGTGGCGCATGCCGTGCGTTCGGGCGAGCCCTATGCGCTGCTGATGCTGGACATGGACCACTTCAAGTCCGTCAACGACACCTGCGGCCACCGCGTCGGTGACCAGGTGCTGTGCCACGTGGCCGCCATCGTGCGCGCGCGGCTGCGCTCCCAGGACCTGGTGGGCCGCTACGGCGGCGAGGAATTCGTGGTGCTGCTGCCCGGCACCCCCGCGCAAGGCGCGGCCGTGCTGGCCGAGAGGCTGCGCGAGGCTGTGGCGCAGGCGCCGTGCGAGTGCCAGGGCCGCCTGATCCCGGTGACGGTGAGCATCGGCGTGTGCGGCGCGCGCCTGGAAAGCGGCGACACCTGGGACCAGCTCATCCACGCGGCCGACCAGGCCCTGTACGCGGCCAAGGCGGCGGGGCGCAACCGCGTCGAATGCGCCGCGCTGGCGCAGAAGCCGCCGCAGGCCTGAGGAACCGCGTGCCGCAAAGGGGCGCCCGCCTTGGCGTATCCTGCCCGTTTTGCGCACCGCCAGAGGATTCGCCATGAACGCCCGCCTGCCCGCCACCGCCCTGGACACCGCGCTCGCGCTGGAACGCGTGAGCCGCGCGTGGGACGAAGACATACTGCAGCAGCTCACCGACTACATCCGCATACCGGCCAAGTCGCCCGGCTTCGCGCCCGACTGGCGCGAGCTGGGCCACATCGAGACGGTGGTGCGCAACGCCGCGCAGTGGGTCGAGGCGCAGAAGGTCGCCGGCCTCACGCTCGAGATCGTGCGCCTGCCCGGCCGCACGCCCGTGCTGTTCTTCGAGGTGGCGGCCACGCAGCCGCAGTCGGCGCAGACCGTGCTGATGTACGGCCACCTGGACAAGCAGCCCGAGTTCGAGGGCTGGCGCGCCGACCTGGGCCCGTGGACGCCCAAATACGAGGACGGCAGGCTCTACGGCCGCGGCGGCGCGGACGACGGCTACGCCGTCTACGCCAGCATCGCCGCCGTGCAGGAACTGAAGCGCCAGGGCGTGCCGCACCCGCGCATCGTGGGCCTCGTCGAAACCTGCGAGGAAAGCGGCTCGGCCGACCTGCTGCCCTATATCGAAGCACTGAAAGACCGCCTGGGCGACGTGGCCCTGGTCATCTGTCTGGACTCCGGCGCTGGCAACTACGATCAGCTGTGGCTCACTGCCAGCCTGCGCGGCATGGCCAGCGGCACGTTGAAGGTGGAGATCCTCACCGAGGGTGTGCACTCGGGCGACTCCTCGGGCCTGGTGCCCTCGTCGTTCCGCATCATGCGCCAGGTGCTCGACCGCCTGGAAGACAGCGCCACCGGGCGCCTGCTGCCCGCCAGCTTCCACTGCGAGGTGCCGGCAGACCGCCTCGCGCAGGCAAAGGCCACCGCCGCCATCCTGGGCGAGGAGGTGTACAAGCGCTTCCCCTGGGCGCAGCATGACTGCGGCGGCAGCACGGTGTTCGCCCTGCCCACCACCACCGACCCGGTGCAGGCGCTGCTCCGGCGCACCTGGGAGCCGACGCTCTCCGTCACCGGCGCCGAGGGCTTCCCGGCCCTGAAGGACGCGGGCAACGTGCTGCGCCCCTACACCGCCTTCAAGCTCAGCCTGCGCTTGCCGCCGCTGGTGGACGCCGCCGCCAGCGCGCAGGAGCTTAAGGCGCTGCTGGAGGACAACGCGCCCTACCAGGCGCGCGTGACCTTCGCCCCCGACCACGCCGCCAGCGGCTGGAACGCCCCGGCCATCGACCCCTGGTTCGCCCAGGCGCTGGACGCCGCCAGCCAGGCACACTTCGGCGCGCCCTGCGGCTACATCGGCCAGGGCGGCACCATCCCGCTCATGAACATGCTGAGCCAGGGCTTCCCCAAGGCGCAGATGATGGTCTGCGGCGTGCTCGGCCCCAAGAGCAACGCCCACGGGCCCAACGAATTCCTGCACGTGCCCTACGCCAAGCGCCTCACCGCGGCCGTGGCGCAGGTCATCGCGGCCATGCCGGGCTGAGGCTGGGCGGAGTATCAGGCAAGCCAGCGCTTGCGCCTCTTGTAGCTCTTGGCGTCCCGAAAGCTCTTGCGCTGTTCTCCGCCTACGCCCAGGTAGAACTCCTTCACGTCTTCGTTGGTCCGCAGTTCCTCGGCCCGTCCGTCCATGACGACGCGGCCACTCTCCAGGATGTAACCGTAGTCTGCATATTTGAGTGCAATGTTGGTGTTCTGCTCTGCAATCAGGAAGCTCACCTTCTCCTTGTGATTGAGGTCTTTCACGATCTCGAAGACCTCCTCCACGATCTGGGGGGCCAGTCCCATGGACGGCTCATCCAGTAGCACCACGCTGGGACTCGTCATCAACGCCCTGCCGATTGCGCACATCTGCTGTTCACCGCCCGACGTATAAGCCGCCTGCGAGGACCGCCGTGTCTTGAGTCGAGGAAAGTAGGTATATACCTTCTCTAGATTTCTGGAAATTTCCGCCTTGTCGCTGCGCGTATAGCCGCCTGCCAGCAGGTTTTCCTCGATCGTGAGATGTGCAAAGCAGTGGCGCCCCTCCATGACCTGCACCACGCCGCGTTGCACCAGGAGCGCAGGCGAAAGGCTATCGATGCGCTCGCCACGCAACTCTATGCTGCCTTTGGTGACCTCTCCGCGTTCGCCCTTGAGCAGATTGGAGATTGCGCGCAGCGTGGTTGTCTTGCCTGCACCATTGCCGCCGAGAACGGCAGCCACCTGCCCTTCGGCCAACGTCAATGAAACGCCCTTGAGCACCAGAATGACATGGTGGTAGATGACCTCGACGCCATTCACATTCAGAACGATGTTTTTCATGCAATGTGTTCCAGCGCGGGGGGACGTGGAACCATTCCGCGCCCCCCGCATTGACAGGTCAGTCAGGCTTACGAGTTGCAGTCCTCTGCCGTGCGGCGTGTCTGCTTCTTGTCCGCGAGATGCTTGTCCACCGCTGCCTTGAGCAGCGGTCCCATCACGCTCTGATCCGCCTGAAGCCAGTCGGAGCTGACATTCCATTTGCCTCCATCCCACGTGTACGCGCGGGCGAACGATGGACCCATATGATCCTTGCAGGTCGTGCTGATGGGACGCATGATGTCGGCGATGCCCAGCTCGTCCAGACGCTTCTGGTCGATGTTCAGGTTCTCATAGCCCCAGCGCGCCTGCGCCGGTGTCATCACATTGCCCTTGCCGAACTTTTCCTGCGCTCTGCGAACGCCTTCGACGGACACCATCGCATTCATCAGGCCGCGCATGTACAGCGCCTCTCCCACCTCTTCCTTCGGGCCTGAGCCATTGCCCTTTGCGTGTAGCTTCTCCAGCACCTCCTTGGCAATCTTCGAGCCTGCACCTGGTCCCGGCAGGAGCAGCACGGCGCTGTACCCGTCGGCACCTGCCACACCCTTCACGTCGGACTCCGAACCAGATGGCCACACGCCGATCATCTTGTTGCGTGCATAGCCGGTAGACTGTGCCTCCTTCAGCGCGGTGGAATTCATCACGCCCCAGCCCCACAGCAGGACATAGTCGGGACGGCTTTGGCGAATCTGCAGCCAGGCGGCCTTCTGGTCCACGCCGGGGTGCGAGACTGGCACGGTGATCAGCTCGAACCCGGTCGCCTTGGCGCGTGCACTCAGCACGGGAATGGCTTCCTTACCGTATGGACTGTCGTGGTAGAGCAGGGTGACCTTCTTGCCTTTCAGCTTGTCGGCTCCACCGGCCTTCTGCGCCAGGTACTGAAACTGTGTATCGGCCGATGCCCAATGGGTTCCGCCGATGGGGAAGCTCCATTTGTATGCCTCACCGTCTGCACTCTCGCTCACGCCATACGCAGGTGTGAAAATTGGGATCTTGTCGGCGGCACCACGCTCGGTCAGTGCAAAGGTGATGCCGGTGGACATGGTCTGGAACACCGTTGCGCCGCCATGTTTGTCCTTGAGGCGCTCGTAGCACTCGACCCCGCGATCCGTGGCATAGCCGGTCTCGCACTCTTCCCAGAGCACCTTGACACCGTTGATGCCCCCCTTCAGATTGACCAGCTTGTAATAGTCCACAAAGCCGTTCGCCCAAGGCGTTCCGCTGGGCGCGTATGGGCCCGTCCGGAATGTCAGCATGGGAAAGAACTGCTGCTTTTCCTGCGCTGCAGCGGAAAAGGCAGACAGGGCTGCGAGTGCCACCAGGGCTGCCGGTATTGTGGGGAATGTGCGGTTCATCGTTGTCTCCTGTCGGTTATCGTTCAGTGGCCGAAATGCGCGACTCAAGCGGGTATTCCCCGCCTATCAATGAGGAAACGGCCAGATCCTCAAACGTTGTTTTCCAAGTGACCAGAGCTTGCTCAGCCCGTGCGGCTCCACGATGAGGAACCAGACGATCAGCGCTCCGAAGATCATGGTTTCGATATGGGCGATCGTGGCCGTCGAGATGGACAGGCCAAAAACCGATCCCAGCGCCGGCAGCGCCTGACTCAGGAAGATGGGCAGAAGCACGATGAATCCGGCACCCAGAAAGCTGCCCAGAATCGAGCCCATGCCGCCGATGATCACCATGAACAGCAGGCGGAATGAAATCTCCACCGAGAACGCAGCGGGCTCCCACGCTCCCAGATGAACGAATGCCCAGAGTCCCCCTGCAATGCCGATGATGAAAGAGCTCACGGCAAACGCACTTAACTTTGCATACATGGGGCGAATGCCGATAACCGCCGCCGCCACGTCCATGTCACGAATCGCCATCCATTCACGGCCTATCGCGCTTCGCACCAAGTTCTTGGCGATCAGGGCGAAGAAGATGACGAAGGCCAGGCAGAACAGATACTTCTGCGCCGGTGTATCGACTGGCCAGGGACCGATGCTCAGAGGTCCCGCTGCAACCGAACCCGACGACGAATTGTTGGTGAGCCACTTCACACGCAGGAACAGCCAGTCACTGAAGAACTGCGCCGCAAGTGTCGCGACCGCCAGATAGAGTCCCTTCACGCGCAGGCTGGGCAAGCCGAAGATGACACCGTAGATCATGGCGAACAGGCCGCCGAACAGCAATGCGCCAATCAGCGGTATGTCGGGTATACGGACTATGCAGTTGTATGCACCGTAGGCGCCAATCGCCATGAAGGCCCCGGAGCCCAGGGAGATCTGTCCGCAATAGCCCACCAGAATGTTCACGCCCAGTGCGGCGAGAGACATGATCAGGAAAGGAATACCGATGGCGCGCAGCACGTAGTCGGAGGCCATCGAAGGAATGACCACACAGGCAACTGTCAGCAGCGCTAGCAGGGCCATGCGATCCTGTGCGATGGGAAGGATCTGCTGATCCGCCCTGTAGCTCGTCTTGATCTGGCCGTTTTCTCTGTAAAGCATTGGATGTCTCGCGAAGTGATGAAGGCGTGCCTGAACAATGGGCCGTGTCAGACACGGTCAATGATCTTTTCGCCAAACAGACCTTGTGGACGCACCAGCAGAAAGAGCAGTGCCAGTACATATGCAAACCAGATCTCGATGCCGCCTCCGACGAAGGGGCCCAGATAGATTTCCGAGAGCTTCTCGCCTACTCCGATGATCAGTCCGCCGATGATGGCGCCCGGGACCGAGGTGAGTCCCCCCAGAATAATTACCGGCAATGCGCGCAGCGCAACGGTGGAGAGCGAGAACTGCACACCGAGCTTGGAGCCCCAGATCATTCCAGCGACCAGCGCAACGATGCCGGCCACGCTCCAGACGATGACCCAGATCCGGTTGAGCGGAATACCGATGGACTGCGCAGCCTGATGGTCGTCGGCCACCGCACGCAACGCACGCCCGGTGCCTGTTTTCTGAAAAAAGATTGACAGCGTGGCCACCAGCACTGAGGCGATCAGCGCTGCGTAGAGATCTTCCTTGCTGATCAGCAGGCCGCCTTCGAACATCTTCTCCATCACGAACACCGGTTCCTTGGGCATGCCGATGTCGATCTGATAGATGTTGCTGCCAAAGACCGTCTGACCGAAGCCGTCGAGGAAGTACGAAATACCCAGCGTTGCCATTAGCAACGTAGCCCCTTCCTGATTCACGAGGTAGCGCAGTGCCAGCCGCTCGATCAGCCAGGCGATCACCAGCATGCACGCACCGGCAAGAACGAAGGCCAGCAGGTTCGCGATGAGCACGCTCTGGATGCCGGTCCATCGAGGGATCCATTCCGCAAACCGCGCCATTGCCAGCGCGGCAAACAGCACCATGGCGCCCTGTGCAAAATTGAACACACCGGATGCTTTGAAGATCAGCACAAACCCTAGCGCCACCAGCGCGTAGAGCATTCCAGCCATCAGGCCGCCGAACAAGGTTTCAAGAAAGAACGCCATCGACTCCTCCTCCTTCGATCAGTGCGTTGTGCCCAGGTAGGCCCGGATCACTTCTTCGTTGTGAAGTACTTCGTCCGGAGTGCCGTCGGCGATCTTCTTGCCGTAGTCGAGAACGACAACACGGTCGGAGATGTCCATCACAACGCCCATGTCGTGTTCGATCAACACGATCGTGGTGCCGAACTCATCGTTCACGTCCAGAATGAAGCGGCACATGTCCTGCTTTTCTTCCAGATTCATACCGGCCATGGGCTCGTCGAGCAGCAGTACCTGCGGTTCCATGGCCAGGGCTCTCCCCAAGTCCACGCGCTTTTGCAGGCCGTAGGGCAACTGCCCGACGGGTGTCTTGCGATAGGCCTGAATTTCCAGAAAGTCGATGACCTTTTCCACGTGTGCGCGGTGCTCCTCCTCTTCGTGCTGGGCGCGCCCAATGCCAAACGGGTTGCGAAACGCCTGCGACAGCAAGCTGCTTCGAATGCGCAGATTCCTCCCGGTCATGATGTTGTCGATGACGCTCATGCCCTTGAATAGCGCCAGATTCTGAAACGTCCGCGCAACGCCCATCTCCGCCACCTCGCGGCTGCTCAGGTTCCGGAAGGTCTTGCCCCGGAAGCTGATCGTTCCCTCCTGCGGTGTATAGACCCCATTGATGCAATTGAGCATTGAGCTCTTGCCTGCACCGTTTGGGCCGATGATGGAGCGCACCTCGTGCTCCCGTACGTTGAGGCTGATGTCCGTGAGCGCCTTGACGCCGCCGAAACGCAGACTGATGCGCTGCACATCAAGGATGGCGTCACCGATTCGCTTCTTGCTCATACGCTGGCAACTCCTGCAGCAACCTTCGAGAGAGGAAACGTCCTGACATCCAGCAACTTCAGCGTGGCACTGATGCTGCCGGTTCTGCCGTCCTCATACTTCACCTGCGTCTGCACGAACTGCTCCTGCTGCGAGCTGTAAAGCGCACCCACCAGAATCGAATACTTCTCACCGATGAATCCGCGCCGGACTTTGTTGGTGCGCGTCAGTTCGCCGTCATCGGCATCCAGCTCCTTGTGCAGCACCAGAAAGCGACTGATCTGACTGCCTGCCAGTAGTTCGTCCTGCGAGAGTTCCCGATTGACCTTCTCTACGCATTCACGAATCAGTTCGCACACTTCCGGCTTGCCCGCCAAGTCGGTATAGCCTGCGTACGGAAGGTTGCGACGCTCGGCCCAGTTTCCGACGGCATCGAAGTCGATATTGATCATCACGCAGACCCGGTCACGCCCATCGCCAAAGGCCACCGCTTCCTTGATGAACGAAAAGAACTTGAGCTTGTTCTCCACGTACTTGGGCGCAAACATCGCATTGGGAAATACGCCGCCCTGCAGCCGTCCCACGTCCTTGACGCGGTCGATGATCTTCAAATGACCACTTGCGTCGATGAAGCCCGCGTCGTTTGTGTGGTACCAGCCATCTTTGGAAATCACCTCTGCCGTCGCCTTCGGGTTCTTGTAGTACTCCTTGAGTAGACCCGGAGTCTTGACGAGCACTTCCCCGCTGTTGCTGACCTTGATCTGCACTCCATCGCAGGGCACTCCCACCGTGTCGGAGCGCGCTTCGCTGTCCGGGTGCATGCAGACGAACACTGCCGTTTCTGTCGATCCATAGAGCTGTTTGAGGTTGACACCGATGGACCGATAGAAACTGAAGAGATCAGGGCCGATCGCTTCGCCTGCCGTGTATGCAACGCGTACCCGAGAGAAGCCGAGGTTGTTGCGCAGAGGGCCATAGATGAGCACATTGCCGACCTGGTACAGGATGCTGTCCAGCACGCCCACTGGCTTCCGGTCCAGCAGTGCTGGTCCGACGCGTTTGGCTACGGCCATGCACGAATGGAACATCCAGCGCATGACCGGACCCGCGTCTTCCATGCGAATCATGACGTTGGTGAGCAATCCTTCAAAAACCCGCGGCGGCGCAAAGTAATAAGTGGGGCCAACTTCCTTGAGGTCGATGGAGACCGTATTTGGGCTCTCCGGACAGTTCACCACGTAGCCCACAACCAGCCATTGCGCGTATGAAAAGATGTTCTGCCCGATCCATGCGGGCGGCAGGTAGGCCAGTACCTCTTCTGAGCTTTTGAGCTGGTCAAAGCTGGCTCCGGCCTGAGCACGATCGATGAGCGAAGCGTGTGTATGCACGACGCCCTTGGGGTTGCCAGTGGTTCCGCTGGTGAAGAACATGGCAGCCACGTCTGATGCCGTGCCCTGCTCTACCTGCTCGATATAGAAATTGGGATACCTGCGAGCAAACTCCAGCCCCTTGTCCACCAGAGCGTCGAGTGCCGATAAATCAGGTTCCTCGTAGTTGCGCAGGCCACGAGGATCGTCGTACCAGATATGGGCGAGTTGCGGACACTGTTCACGCACCTCCAGCAATTTGTCCACCTGTTCCTGATCCTCGACGACGCAGAATCGCACCTCCGCGTTGTTGATTGGAAAGACGCATTCGCTTGCTACCGCATCCTGATACAGCGGCACTGGAATCGCACCCAAGGACTGCGCTGCCAGCATTGCGGCATACAGGCGCGGCCGGTTGCTGCCTAGCAGCACCAGATGTTCACCGCGCTGCAACCCTGCCAGATGCAAGCCACAGGCCAGCCCCCGCACCAACTGCTCCAGTTCGGACCAGGTTGTGGTCTGCCAGATGCCGTATTCCTTCTCGCGCAGGGCTGGTGCCGTTGCGCGTGTCGCGGCTTGTTGAAGCATCAACCGGGGAAAAGTGAATTGCACATCAACTCCAGGCTGGAAAAGGTTCAACGGGTGAAACTCAAAAGGCGGAGTGCTTGCGTGCCAGAGCGATGAAACGCTCCTGCAGCACCGTGTCCCGGGATCGTTCTGCAACACCGAAGCAGTATTTCCAGTGCGTGGTGTTCAGCAAAGCCCCCAGGTGCACCGCCTGCTGTAAGCGCAGCATCGCAAGGCGGTCATGACCGAATCGCATGCTGCGCTCCAGTAATTCCAGAATGCTGCTGCGGCTGCTCTCATCGTTGGCGGAGGGCATTGCGTGGCCGCCGGCGTCACGCAGTTGCCGTTTGAGGTGTCGTACCCTCTGGCGTCCTCTCATTCGCGCCCCTTGCGAATTGCGAGTCATGTGGTCTCCCTATTCGTCATTCGCACCTACCGGTGGCCTGTCCAGCACATAGACCGTTCCGTGCATCAATGCGATATGTGTGTTGTCGCTGGCCTTGAAAATGCGCACCTGATAGCTGCCGATCTTTCTGGAGCGGCTGACTTCGTAGGCATGCGCGATCAGCCAGTCGCCTTCGTCCACGGCGGTAGAAATGCTCAGCTGCCCGTCCACAAGCGTCGCGAGCTGTCCGTGTGAATTGCATGCCAGCCCCAGAGCCATGTCTCCAAACGAAAACAGAATCCCGCCATGGCACTTGCCGTTGAAATTGATGTGCTTACGCTGAACCTTCATACGCAGCGTGGTACTGCCCTTCGACGCCGATACCAGTTCAAAACCGAGCAGGTTCGCCACGTTGTCCGACGCGATGAATCTGGAAAGCGCCTGGTGCGCCTCTCTCGCGCCGCCGACCTCATGCCGCTTGCCGCGAACGGTGCGCTGGCAGAGCGTCTCGGCTAGTCCATCGACGCCTTCGCCCGTGGTTCCGATCACTTTCAGAACGATCGGCAGCGCGCTCTTGTCTTTGCGCAACGCCAGCATGGCGCGAAGGTCGGACTCGGTTTTGCGCGAATCGGGAAGGTCTGCCTTCGTGACGACGAACACGTCCGCGATTTCAAGAATGCCGGCCTTGATGGCTTGCACATCGTCGCCCAGTCCCGGTGGACATACGACGATTCTGGTGTCCGCGTAGCGCGTAATCTCCACCTCGGACTGCCCGGCACCCACGGTCTCCACGAGGACGACGTCAAACCCTGCCGCATCGAACAGGTCGATCACATCGGAGGCCGCCGTGGCCAGCCCTCCGAGGTGCCCTCTGGACGCAAGTGAACGGATGAACACGCCCTCATCGGATTGCCGTTCACCCATGCGGACGCGATCACCCAGCACTGCGCCTCCGGTGAAGGGGCTCGACGGGTCTACCGCCACGACAGCTACGGTGAGACCACGCTCGCGCAGGCAGCGAATCATTGCGGATACCAAAGTGGACTTGCCCGCGCCAGGTGGGCCGGTCACCCCGATGACGTGCGCGGCGCCTTGTCGGGCGGCGATGCCCTGGCGTATGGCGTACGCCGACTCACCGCCGTTTTCCAGTGCACTGATCGCCCTGCCGATGGCCCGGCGATCACCCCTCAGAACGTTGTCGATGACACTTGTATTCATTGCTTCAGACAACGGTGAGTGGATGCCCGAAACCCAGCTCTCTGCGCAGAGTGCCGCAGATCTCGCCATGCGTTGCACCGGCCTGCGCCGCGTTCACCACGTGCTCGAAGACGTTTGTTTCACGCGTTTCGGTCGACCGTGCAAGTTCCGTGAGGGCTTTGTTCACGTCGGTGTTGGAGCGCGACTTTTTGAACTGGGCCAACTGTTTTAGATAGCCCTGCATCCGCTCGGGCTCGGGATACTCCAGAGTGGGATAAGCGGCTGGGTCTTCTTCCGTCTGGTAGGCGTTCACTCCCACCACTGTCTGCTTGCCGGAGTCGACCTGCTTCTGGAAGGCCAGCGCGGAGTCCCCGATCATCTGCTGGACGATGCCCTTTTCCACCGCGTTGTACATGCCACCTGCCTCATCGATCATGGCGATGATCTTGTTGATCTTTTGCTCCATGTCGTCGGTCAGCGATTCGATGTAGTACGAACCGCCCAGCGGATCAATGACATCCGTCAGGTGTGCCTCTTCGCGAAGAATGTTCTGGGTCGCCACCGCAATGCGCGCGGCTTCCGCAGTGGGAGTGGAGAGCACTTCGTCGTAGCCGTCAGTGTGCAGTGACTGCAGACCGCCCAGAATTCCGGCCATGGCTTGTGTCGTAACCCGGGTAATGTTGTTCAGGGGTTGCTGGCGCGTCAGATCGACACCGGATGTCTGGCCGTGGAATTTGAAGCGCCATGAACGCGGATCCTTCGCTCCGAAACGCTCGCGACACAGTCGTGCCCACACGCGCCTTCCTGCTCTGAATTTGGCCACTTCCTCGAACAAGCTCACAGAGATGTCGAAGAAGAACGTGAAACGCGGCAGGAACTGGTCCGGATCCATACCGGCGGCAATGCAGTCTTCCGCATACTGGATTCCGGAAGCGAGCGTGAATGCCATGGCTTCCGCTGGTGTGGCTCCCGCCTGTTGCATATGCTGGCCAACGATGGAGAGCGGATTCCAGTTGGGCACATTGGCGTTGCAGAACTTGATGTGATCAATGACTATGCGACGCGCGCCCTGCAGTGCTAGCCGGAAGAACATGTGATTGGCTACGAAGTGCGAAATGCAATCACTTTGGTTCGATGTGCCAGTAATGCTCGTCCAAGGAATGCTGCGTCGCTTGGCGACTGCCAACTCAAACGCCAGCAAAGTGAACGGCGACGGATCATTCATCGCCGTGGACAGTTTGCCGATGGGAACGCCATCCAGTGCCGTGTCCATATCATTCACATGATTGATCACCGTCCCGCACGTGCCGAGCAATTCGTGAGGAACCTCGTCGGCGTCATAGCCCCGAAACACCGAATTGCAGGGAATGAGCGACAGCGCAGAGGCTCCCAGATCGAGAATTTCCTTGACGCGCTTGTTGTAGTCCTCGGGTACACCAAGGCCGATTAACTGGCGCTGTGACCAGCTCCGTCCGCGGTACATCGTCGCGTAGATGCCGCGTGTGTATGGGTACTGCCCTGGATAGGCCAGAGACTCTTCCTGCCGCTCCCCATTCCAGTCCTGTAGCGTGTACAGTGGTTTGATAGCGATGCCGGAACGATTGAAGGTAGTGGCGTCCCCCTTGACGCCCTGCGCAAATTCGCGCTCCCATTTCCCAAAGCCTTCGGAACCGGCCTGCTTGATGTTCAGAATTTCTGCACTCATGTCGCTTCTCCTTGCAATTGGCGGCGCTTGGCGGTGAGCGTGATGACATCCGTAACGACGTCATCGAGCGATGCTCCCGGATGAAAGACACGCGCGACACCTGCTTCGAGCAATTTCGCTTCGTCCCTCGCCGGCACGATGCCCCCGACGATGACTTGCACATCCGACAGTCCTGCGTCTTTCAAGGCCTGCATGAGTTGGGGAATGATCAGGTGATCAGTGGCCAGTGAGGAAATGCCTATCACGTCGGCGTCCTCCTCCGTGGCCAGCTTGACTACGGTCGAGATCTGTTGCCACGGCGGCGTGTAGATCACTTCCATGCCTGCATCGCGAAGGGTTGCGGAAATGACGCGGCTGCCTCGGTCGTGACCGTCGAATCCAATCTTCGTGACAATCACCCTAGGCGGACGAACTACCATCTTGTGTCTCCTTTATGAGCCCCACGAATTTCCTGGCCAAGGCACGTGGGGAATCGCGCCCTTGGGGGTTGAACCACAGTGCCGTCCAGTTGAGAGCACCGATCAGCATCAGCCGCAGTGCGCGGCGGTCAGCGCGCGGGATGAGTGGCAGCTGGTCCACCGCAACGCGAAAAATCGTTTCGTAACGTTCACGCACCTCGCGCAGGCTGTCTGCGACCTCGGGGATGTCGTCAGGCAAAACGCGAATGAGCACGTTCGCGTAGTTGCTGTCGCTGAGCACGGTTTCCAAATGCGCGCGACATAGCGCCTCCAACCTGTCCCACGGATCGCGCTCCTTCGCAAAGGCAGCGGACGTGGCTACTTCCAGCTCTTTGACGCCCTCGTTGTAGACCGCGACGAGCAACGCTTCCTTGGACGGGAAGTGGTAGTACAGAGAGCCCGGAAGCATGTTCGTATCGAGCGCGATCTCTCGCATCGATGTCGCCGCGTAACCCCGATTTCCAAATGCCCGCGCAGCAGCATCCAGCAATTCCGGCAGCCTGTTGTCCGACCGTGGCGCTCTGTTGGTGGTACGTCGTGTATTCATAAAAAAAGCAAACGTTCGTTTGGTATAGTTTTATGGCCTGCTCCATAGAAGTCAACAGGACGATGGTCAGGGATTTCACTATGAGCCCCGCAAAGTGCACGATTTGCGATCTGCCGCTGTCGGGCCCGGGAGGTGAGGGCAAGGAAAGAGTCAGCCTGCACGTGGCTAGACGGCCCCTAATCAGGTAGGCAACCCCGATCCATCTTTTTGGGGCTATCTCAAGAATCCTGAGGGCATGTCTACGCTCTCTTGGCTCGCAGAGCTAAGAATGCCGAGTGGACGATCACAGACAGGTGTCGATCAGTCTGTTTGCGGTTTCTCCATAACGCCCGTTCCCGTCCAGCCCGGCAGAACGGTGTTCCACCACCCAGTGCTTGTGGATGACCTGGAAGGCGTGCAATCGCTTCTCTTGGCGATCTGCCGTGACCTGTTCACCCGGGTGCTGCGCACGCTCTGCGCGAAGGGGGCCCTGCATTTCCTTGGGCTGGTAGCGGCCCGCCGGCAGGCGGCCGACGTAGGTCGCCGTCGAGGTTTGTCTGAACCTGATCGCCCGCATCGGATAGACCGTACCGGAGGCCTCCGAGACCACGTTGAAGCACTTAATTGAGACGTCGCCGAGCTCGACCACACGCACGGCCACCAAACCCTCATCGGGCTAGAACTCGGTATCGGCCGAGACGGTCGTCGATGGCGTAGCGCACGACGCCAGCAACGGAGCAGCCAGTGCATGAAGCCATCGGGATCGGTGCATGAAACTCTCGCGGACCCATTCCTCAAGTTCGCCCGGGGCATCTCCTACGAAAAATGTGTGGCGCAAAGCCTGTAATGAATCAAGCCAGCCCCAGCAGGGCCAGCGCCGCACAGGATGCCGTTTCGGCCCGCAGCACGCGCGCGCCCAGGCTCGCGGGCTCGAAGCCCTGGGCGAGCGCGGCGTCTTCCTCCAGCGCCGTGAGGCCGCCCTCGGGGCCGTGCAGCACCCAGACGGCGCCCGCGCCGCCCGCGGCCTCGCGCAGCGCCCGCGCGCCTTCGCGCAGGGAGAGCACCAGGCGCGCGCCTTCGGGGGCGCTCTGGCGCAGCCAGTCGGCCAGTGCCAGCGGCGCATGCACGCCGGGAACGCGGTTGCGCCCGCACTGCTCGCAGGCGGAGATGGCGATGGCCTGCCAGTGCTGCTGGCGCTTGGCGGCGCGCTCGCCCGCAAGCTTGAGCACGCTGCGCGCCGCGGCAATCGGCTGGATGCTGGCGGCCCCCAGCTCGGTGGCCTTTTCCACGAGCCAGTCCATGCGCTCGTTGGCGGGCATGCCCACGGCGAGGTGCACGGCGCGCGCGGCCTCGCGCTCGATGGGCGCATGCGCGCCGACCTCCACCTCCACGTCGCTGCGGCCCATGCGCGCCACGGTGGCGGTCCATTCGCCGCCCTCGCCGTTGAACAGCGTGAGCGCGTCGCCCGGCTGCAGGCGCAGCACCTGCACGTGGCGCGCGGCCGTGGGCGGCAGCGCGATGCGCGCGCCGGCGGCCAGGGGCAGGGGGCAGTGAAAACGTGGCATGTGCATCAAAAAAAGTAGCTGCTAGCGTTTGACCAGCAAGCGCTGGAGGCCGTTTTTGCTTGTAAAACTAGACGCGCCCGAAGGCGTAGCCCATGGCGGCCTGCGTGCCTTCGATCTCGTCCACCAGGCGCAGCAGCGGCGCCAGTTCGCGGTAGCGCCCGGCGGTCTGGCGGATGTAGGCGATGAAGCGCGGCGCGTCCGCCAGGTACTTGGGCTTGCCGTCGCGCAGCGTCAGGCGCGCGAAGATGCCGGCCACCTTCAGGTGGCGCTGCAGCGCCATCCAGTCCACGGCGCGGTAGAACTCGCCGAAGTCCGCGCCCCAGCCGCTCTCGCTCGCGGCGCCGAGGATGCCCGCGCGCCGCGCCTTCTCCCAGTAACGCACGGTAATGTCGATGACGAAATCCTCTTCCCAGCTGATGAAGGCGTCGCGCAGCAGGCTGGCGATGTCGTAGGTCACGGGGCCGTGGACGGCGTCCTGGAAGTCCAGCACCCCCAGGCGTCCGCCTTCGCCGACCATGAGGTTGCGCATCATGAAGTCGCGGTGCACGTAGACGCTGGGCGCGGCCAGGTTCTGCGCCACGATGGCGTCGAAGGTCCTGGCCAGGCTGGCTTGCTGCACTTCGTCCAGCGCGATGGCGCGGTGGCGCGCGATGTACCAGTCGGGAAACAGCTGCAGCTCGCGGCGCAGCAGGGCGTCGTCGTAGGCCGGCAGCATGCCGGGGCGGCTGGCGCGCTGCCAGTCGATGAGCAGGTCCACGGCCTGCAGGTACCAGGCGTGGGCGGCCTGGGGGGCGGCCGGGTCCAGGCGCTCTATGGCCGTCTGCGCGCCCAGGTCGCTCAGCAGCATGAAGCCATGGGCCTCGTCCCAGGCGTGGATCTGCGGCACGGGCAGGCCGGCCGCCTGCATCAGGCCCTGCACGTGGACGAAGGGGCGGCAGTCCTCCTTGTCGGGCGGCGCATCCATGACGATGCGGCTGGCGCCGTCCCGCGCGTCCAGGCGCAGGTAGCGTCGGAAGCTCGCATCCGCCGACGCCGGGCGCAGGCTGGCCGGCAGCAGGCCCTGCGCGGCCGCCAGCGGGGCGAGCCAGGTCTCGAAGGCGGCCAGGCGGGCGGGGTCGTTCCAATGCACGGCGCGGGCGTCGCCGGGTACGGCGGCCGGGGAGAGGGGGGAGGGGTGGCTCATGGATAATCCAATTCTACAAACCCGGCCCCACCCGGCCGGGTGGCCCGCGGCGCAACGCCGACCCGCGCAATCCATGGATCGTTTCCTCTTGTCCCACGCCCTGCCCGCCACCATGTCCGCCCCGCCAGCGCGCCGCGCACCACTGGCGCGCCTGGCGGCCCTGATGCTGTGCGGCGTGCCGCTGGCCGTGCTGGCCCAGGCGGGCGGGGATGCCGCGGAGCCGGGGCAGGCGCCGCCCGCGCTGCGCTCCAGCCCGCGGCTGCAGGAGACCCTGCCCGCCGACGTCCGCTCGCAGCTGCCCGTGTTCGTGCGCGGCGACCGCATCACGGGCCAGCCCGACATCCGGGCCACGATCGAGGGCAACGCCGAGCTGCGCCGCGGCGACACCGTGGTCCGCGCCGACGAGATGGAATACGACGTGGCCGACGACCGCGCCAAGGCGCGCGGCCATGTGCACATCAACCGCGCCGGCAACCTCTACGACGGCACGCTGCTCGACCTGCGCGTGGACGCCTTCAGCGGCTTCTTCAGCGACGCGCGCTACCGTTTCCTGGAGACAGCGGCCCATGGCGAGGCCACGCGCGTGGACTTCATCGACCGCGACCGTTCGGTGGTGCACGACGCTACCTACACCACCTGCGAGCGCACCGACGAGGCCAGCTGGCAGCCCGACTGGATCATCCGCGCCAAGACCATCCGCCTGGACCGCGCGGAGGACGTGGGCACGGCCGAGGACGGCATGCTGGAGTTCAAGGGCATGCCCGTGCTGCCCATAAGGAGCATCAGCTTCCCGCTGTCGGAGCGGCGCAAGTCGGGCCTGCTGCCGCCCACCATCGGCCTGGACAGCGTGAGCGGCGTGGAATACATCCAGCCCTACTACTGGAACATCGCGCCCAACCGCGACGCCACCATCACCCCCCTGGTCATGAGCCGGCGCGGCGTGGGGCTGGCGGGCGAATTCCGCTACCTCGAACCGCGCTACAGCGGAGAGCTCAACGCCAGCTACCTGCCCAGCGACCAGCTGCGCGAGCGCGACCGCTGGGCCTATGGCGTGCGCCACCGCGCCACGCTCGGCACGCCCGCGGGCGACGTGGGGCTGGACCTGAACGTGCGGCGCGTGAGCGACGACGACTACTGGCGCGACTTCTCGCCGCGCACCAGCGGCCTGGCCGGCATGGGCATGGGCGGCAACCAGCTCACCCAGCGCCTGCTGCCGGGCGAGGCGTCGCTGAACTGGGCGCGCGGCGAGCACCAGCTGAGCCTGCGCACCCTCAAGTGGCAGACGCTGCAGGACGTGACCGCGCCCATCACCCCGCCCTACGACCGCATGCCCCAGCTGCACTGGCGCTATGCACCCGCGCAGCTCGGCGGCGGCCTGGACGCGACGGTGGAGGCGGACTACACGAGCTTCGAGGCGGACCGCCGGTACTACGCGCAGCCCAACGGCCGGCGCAGCTACGCCGTGGCGCAGATCAGCCGGCCCTTTCTCATGCCCGCGGGCTTCGTCACGCCGCGCCTGCAACTGCACGCCACGCAGTACGAATTCGACGGGCCGCTGGCCAACGGCCAGAGCACGGCCAGCCGCACGCTGCCCACCTTCAGCCTGGACAGCGGCCTGGTGTTCGAGCGCGACGCGCGCTTCTTCGGCGGCGACTACCTGCAGACGCTGGAGCCGCGCGCCTTCTACACCTATACCCCATACCGCGACCAGAGCATGCTGCCGGTGTACGACACGGCGGCCAACGACTTCAACTTCGCCTCCATCTACACCGAGAACGCCTTCGGCGGCAACGACCGGATCGCCGACAACAACCTGCTCACGCTGGGCGTGACCACGCGCCTGATCCACCCCGAGACGGGCGCCGAGGCCGCGCGCCTGGGCGTGGCCCAGCGCCTGCGCTTCGCCGACCAGAAGGTCACCCTGCCGGGCGGCACGCCGGCCAGCGAGCGGCTGTCGGATGTGCTGCTGGGCGCGGGCATCAACTGGACGCCGCAGTGGGGCCTGGACTCCACGGTGCAGTACAACCCCAAGAACGGGCGCTCGCTGCGCACCACGGTGGGGGTGCACTACTCGCCCGGCAGCTACCGCACGGTGAGCGCGGCCTACCGCATGCAGAAGGTGACCGACCTGATCACCGTGCCCAGCGAGCAGGTCGACGTGGGCTGGCAATGGCCCCTCAGCGACCTGTGGGGCGGCGGCCGTGACGGCAAGGAGCGCGCGGGCCGCTGGTACAGCGTGGGCCGGCTCAACTACAGCCTGCAGGACCGCAAGCTCGTGGACACCGTGGTCGGCCTGGAATACGAGAGCTGCTGCTGGATCGGCCGCGTGGTGCTCGAACGCCTGCAGAGCAGCCAGGTCACGGCCAGCACCCGGCTCATGTTCCAGATCGAGTTCGTCGGCTTCTCGCGCCTGTCGCTCGGGGCCAACCCGCTGGCCATCCTGAGGCAGTATGTGCCGCGCTACAAGCTCCTGCGCGAGGACGTGGCCACTCCCAGCCGTTTCTCCCAATACGATTGACATGCTGCGTCCGCCCGGCAGCCTTGCTACCCCATGAATTTCCTCCACGCCATGAACCACCGTGCTTCGACCCTGGCCCTGGCCTGCCTGACCGCCGCGGCAGCGCTGGCGCCCGCCGCGCAGGCCCAGGGGCTGCGGCCCTCGGGCGCCGCCGGGCTGCCCCGCCTGCCCTCCTCCACGGCGACCCTGCTGCCGCCGGCCGGCACGCCCAGCGCCGCGCTGCGCCAGGCCGACTACATCGTGGCGGTGGTCAACTCCGAGCCCATCACCAACAACGAGGTGCGCCAGCGCGCCGAGCGCGTGGCGCAGCAGCTGAGCAGCCAGGGCGCGGCCATGCCGCCGCACGAACTGCTGGTCAAGGAAGTGCTCGAACGCCTGATCCTGGAAAAAATCCAGGTCCAGCTCGCCAAGGAAGGCAGCATCAAGGTGGACGACTACGCCGTCAACCAGGCCGAGCAGAACGTGGCCCGGCAGAACGACGTGAGCGTGGAAGAGATGCACCGGCGCCTGGCCGTGGACGGCATCAGCAAAGAGCGTTTCCGCGAGGATCTGCGCAACCAGCTGCTGGCCCTGCGCGTGCGCGAGCGCGACGTGGAGTCGCGCGTGCGCGTGAGCGACCTGGAGGTGGACCAGTACCTGCAGGACCAGCAGAAGACCGTCGGCCCCGGCAAGATGGAAATCAACCTGGGCCATATCCTCGTCAAGGTTCCCGAGAACGCCGACCCCGAAGAGGTGGCCAGGCGCGCGGCCCGCGCGCAGGAGGTGCTGGACAAGCTGCGCGCGGGGGGGGATTTCGGCGTGCTGGTGCAGGAGTATTCCGATGTGCCCGAGGGCTCCGGCGGCGGCCTGCTGGGCCTGCGCCCGCTCGACCGCTACCCCGAGCTGTTCGTGGGCGCCGTGCAGCAGGCGGCGGTGGGCAGCATCGTCGGCCCGCTGCGCTCGCCCGCGGGCTTCCACATCCTGAAGGTGGTGGACCGGAGCCAGGGCGGCGTGCCCACGATGGCCGTGCAAAGCCATGCGCGCCACATCCTGCTGCGCGTGGGCTCCGGGCTGTCGGAGCGCCAGGCGGCCGAGCGCCTGGAAGACCTGCGCCAGCGCGTGCTGCGCGGCCAGGCCGACTTCGCCACGCTGGCGCGCGAGTATTCGCAGGACGGCAGTGCCAAGGACGGCGGCGACCTGGGCTGGGCCGCGCCCGGACGCTACGTGCCCGAATTCCAGGAGGCGCTCAACGCGCTGCGGCCCGGCGAGATCAGCCAGCCCATGGTGTCGCGCTTCGGCGTGCACCTGATCCAGCTGCTCGAGCGCCGCGAGGCGAAGCTGACGCAGCGCGAACAGCGCGACATGGTGCGCGACGCCGTACGCGAGAAAAAGCTCGACGAGGCCTTCGCCACCTGGATCCAGGAGGCGCGCGCCCGCGCCTACGTGGAATACCGCGAAGCGCCGCAATGAAGCACATCGCCCGCAAGCGCTTCGGCCAGCATTTCCTGAGCGACCCCGGCATCATCGACGCCATCGTGCGCGCCATCGCGCCGCGCCCCGGCCAGCCCATGGTCGAGATCGGCCCCGGCCTGGCCGCGCTGACCCAGCCGCTGGTCGAGCGCCTGGGCCGGCTCACCGTGATCGAGCTCGACCGCGACCTGGCCGCGCGCCTGCGCCAGCACGGCCAGCTCGACGTCATCGAATCCGATGTGCTGAAAGTCGACTTCACGCAGGTGGCGCAAGCGCTGGCAGCTCCTAAAATCAGAGTGGTGGGCAACCTGCCCTACAACATCTCCACGCCCATCCTGTTCCACCTGATGGCGCACGTGCAGGTCATAGAGGACCAGCACTTCATGCTGCAGAAGGAAGTCATAGACCGCATGGTCGCGGCCCCCGCCACGGCCGCCTATGGCCGCCTGTCGGTGATGCTGCAATGGCGCTACGCCATGGAGGACGTGCTGTTCGTGCCCCCCGAAAGCTTCGACCCGCCGCCGCGCGTGGACAGCGCCGTGGTGCGCATGCTGCCCCACGCCCGGCCCGCGGCCGTGGACGAGGCGCTATTGTCGGAACTGGTGCAGGTGGCCTTCAGCCAGCGCCGCAAGCTGCTGCGCCACACCCTGGGCCGGTGGCTGGAGGGACGCGGCTACGCGGGAGGCTTCGACACCCAGCGCCGCGCCGAGGAGGTGCCCGTGGCACATTACGTGGCCCTGGCGCAGGAGCTGGCGCCGGCGTGATGCCTTATGCCGCGGCGAGCCAGTAGCCGGCGTTGAACGGGCTGCTCATGCGCAGCGCCAGGGGCGACACGTCCACGAGCTTGTCCGTGGGCATCTTCTCGCCCGAGGCGTCGATCTCTATCTCTATGGCCTGGGAAGCGGCACCGGGGTGCGCCTCGATGGCCCGTTCCGCCTGGCCGGCGGTTGCGGAACGGGCTACAGAAAAGAATAGAAGCAGCGGAACGCGATCTTGCGGTCGCCCCAGTAGTCGGCGGCGTCGCGGAAAATGTCCAGCAGCTGCTCGCGCGCTTCCTTGTCGAACTTGGCCGTGGTGGGGATCTGTTCGAGCACCACGATGAAGCCCGGCTGCGGCCCCGACTTGTGCAGCGGGTCGGTCATGCAGTCGTACAGCGCGTCGAAGTTCTTGCCGAAATGCGCCGGGAACGTGAACTGCGTGGCGATGAGCTCCAGGATGTCCTGCTTGGACTGGGCATGCGCCAGATTGGCGTACAGGAAATGGTGGCCCAGGACGCGCGCCGTCTCCTGCAGGTCGTGCACGCGGAACGCGCGGATCGACTGCACGATGTTGGGGCGCACGCCGCGCAACAGCGTTTCCTGGTCTTTACGAAGTGGCGTTTCCATCTCCGCTGCTCTTTCTCTTAGAGGTCCACGAATCGACATGTCCGCAAGGCCGTAGGAGTGGGCCTGCGAATGAAAAAACGCATGGCGCGACCCATCCGGCTCCGCCATGAAATCTGCCCTGTCGGGCGCTACCGGGTTCATTGCCTGATCTCTCGAAAACTCGTGTAGTGATCGCTGGTGTAGTAGCAGGCATCGGGCGCGCGCGCAGCGCCGCCACAGACGATGCGCCGCGCGCCGCGCTGGGCCACCCCCGGCGTGCGCACGGTGTATTCACGGTAGTAGCCGCGCTTTTTCGCGGGCAGCTGCCGTTCGCGATTGCCGAAGACCGAGCCATCCTTGTCGTAGGGAAACGGCCCACCCTCACGAATCAGCGCGTAGGTGGCGCGCCCCTGGGGGGGCAGGTCGGCCAGCGCTATGGGAGGGGGGGCTGCAGTTTCCGGGGCCTGTCGCGCGGACGCGACAGCCGGCGCAAGTACGACCGCCGCACCCAGAGCACACGCTACAACTGCCTTGTACGCCCGGATGGCGACAGCCTTCAACATCCACTACACCTTTCAGAAACTACGGGTTAACCCGAAATTTCGACCCGGTAGTGTGACAAAAAGACCGCCAAAAGGCAAGCGCCTGCCCAAAAAATGGGCAGGCGCACGAGGGTTAATACGGGCTGCTTGCGCTCTGCGGGGGAATTTACCGCGAGGCGTTGGCGTCCGCCACCGTGAGCGCGGTCATGTTCACGATGCGCCGCACCGTCGCGCTGGGGGTGAGGATGTGCACGGGGGCGCCCGCGCCCAGCAGCACCGGCCCGATGGCGATATTGCCGCCCGCCGTCGTCTTGAGCAGGTTGTAGGAGATGTTGGCGGCGTCGATGTTGGGCATGATCAGCAGATTGGCGTCGCCCGCCAGCGTGCTGTGGGGCATCAGCGCCACGCGCGCCTTGCCGTTGAGCGCCACGTCGCCATGCATCTCGCCGTCCACCTCCAGCCACGGCGCCTGCACGCGCAGCAGCTCCAGCGTCTGGCGCATCTTCACGGCGCTGGGCTGGTTACTGTTGCCGAAGTTCGAGTGCGACAGCAGCGCCGCCTTGGGCTTGAGGCCGAAGCGCATCATTTCCTCGGCCGCCATGATGGTGATTTCGCAGAGCTGCTCGGCCGTGGGGTCGTAGTTGACGTGGGTGTCCACCAGGAAGATCTGGCGGTCGGGCAGCATCAGCGCGTTCATGCAGGCGTAGGTGTCCACGCCCGCGCGCTTGCCGATCACCTGGTCGATGTACTGCAGGTGGTGCGTGGTGTGGCCCCAGGTGCCCACGATCAGGCCGTCCACCTCGCCCTTGTGCAGCAGCATGGTGCCGATCAGCGTGAGGCGCCGGCGCATCTCGATCTTGGCGATGGGCACCGTGATGCCCTTGCGCTCGGTCATGCGGTGGTAGGTCTGCCAGAAGTCGCGGTAGCGGTGGTCGTTCTCGACGTTGACCACGTCGTAGTCCCGCCCTTCCTTCAGGCGCAGGCCGAACTTTTCTATGCGCTCGGCGATGACCGTGGGGCGCCCGATCAGCGTGGGGCGTGCGATGCGCTCGTCCACGACGATCTGCGCGGCGCGCAGCACGCGCTCCTCCTCCCCCTCGGAGTAGGCCACGCGCTTCTTCGCCGCCATCTTGGCCGCCGTGAAGATGGGCTTCATGGTCGTGCCCGAGGCATAGACGAAGGTCTGCAGGTGGTCGCGGTAGGCGTCCATGTCGGCGATGGGGCGCTGCGCGACGCCGGAATCAAAGGCGGCCTGGGCCACGGCCGGCGCGATCTTCATCATCAGGCGCGGGTCGAAGGGCTTGGGAATCAGGTACTCCGGCCCGAAGGCCAGGGGCTCGCCGGCATAGGCCTTGGCCACGACCTCGCTCTGCTCGGCCTGGGCCAGCTCGGCGATGGCATGGACGGCGGCGATCTCCATCTCCGTGGTGATGGTGGTCGCGCCGCAGTCCAGCGCGCCGCGGAAGATGTAGGGGAAGCACAGGACGTTGTTGACCTGGTTGGGGTAGTCCGTGCGGCCCGTGGCCATGATGGCGTCGTCGCGCACGGCCTTCACGTCCTCGGGCGAGATCTCGGGGTTGGGGTTGGCCAGCGCCAGGATCAGCGGCCTGGCGGCCATCTTGCGCACCATGTCCTGCTTGAGCACGCCGCCGGCCGAGAGGCCCAGGAACACGTCGGCACCTTCGATCACCTCGGACAGCGTGCGCGCGCCGGTCTTCTGGGCGAACTGGGCCTTGTCTTCGTCCATGAGCTCGGTGCGGCCCTCGTAGACCACGCCGGCCAGGTCGGTGACCCAGATGTTCTCGCGCGGGATGCCGAGCTTGACCAGCAGGCCCAGGCAGGCCAGGGCCGCCGCGCCGGCGCCCGAGGTCACGAGCTTGATCTGCTTCGGATCCTTGCCCACCACCTTCAGGCCGTTGAGGATGGCCGCGCCCACGACGATGGCCGTGCCGTGCTGGTCGTCGTGGAAGACCGGGATCTTCATGCGCTCGCGCAGCTTGCGCTCGATGTAGAAGCAGTCGGGGGCCTTGATGTCCTCGAGGTTGATGCCGCCGAAGGTGGGCTCCATCGCGGCGATGATCTCGACGAGCTTGTCGGGGTCCAGTTCGTCGATCTCGATGTCGAACACGTCGATGCCCGAGAACTTCTTGAACAGGACTCCCTTGCCCTCCATGACCGGCTTGCCGGCCAGCGCGCCGATGTGGCCCAGGCCCAGCACGGCGGTGCCGTTGGTCACCACGCCCACGAGGTTGCCGCGCGCGGTGTAGCGGAAGGCGGCCGCCGGGTCCTTCACGATCTCTTCGCACGGCGCGGCCACGCCGGGCGAATAGGCCAGCGCGAGGTCGTGCTGGTTGATCATCTGCTTGGTGGACGCGATGGTGATCTTGCCGGGCTGGGGAAACTCGTGGTATTCCAGTGCCGCACGGCGCAGCAGGGCGCGTTTGTCGGTGGTGTCGGGGGCCGTGTTCTCGGGCATCAAGCGTCTCCAGCAAAGACAGGGGCGGCGGCCGCATCGCCGCATGGGCACGCCGCCGACATTAGGGGGAGCCGATTGTAGGCCCGTCGCCTCGGGGACAGCCGCAGGCGAAACAGTTGTGATCCGGCAGCGTCCAATCAGGAGGCGTCAGAGCGCGTCGAGCGGGAAGACCGGCCTGTGCACCCGGGTGAACGGAAAGCGCGCGTAGTCCGAGGTCGTGGCCCCGGGGCTGTCGCATTCCACCAGCCCGGCGGACAGCGGCACGAACACCGGCCGGCAATACATGCGCGACTTGAGCAGCAGGAAGCGGAAACGCGTGGGGTCCAGCCCGACGCAGTGGAACACCCCCAGGTCCCAGGGCTCGTGCGTCTGCTCGGTCACCACGATCTGCGCGGCGCCCGTGTCGAAGCACACCGTGCGGCCCATGTGGCAGCGCTGGCCGGTGTAGATCGGGCCCGTGACGGTGTAGCTGCCGTCGCTCACCGCGCGCACCGTGCCGCGCAGGCGCAGCGGCTGCTTGGCCAGGCCGATGCTGGTGAGCGGCACCTTGTTGCCCAGGTCGATCTCGACCTCGGCGCCTTCGCCCGCCGCGATCAGCCGGCCTGCGGCCTCGGGGTCGCACAGCGGCCCCACGGCGATGCCGGTCATGCCTTGCGCCAGTGCCGCCTGCAGCACGTCCATGGTGTCGCAGGTGCCGCCCGACATGCAGTTGTCGCCATGGTCGAGCAGCAGCACGGGCTTGGTGGCGCCCTCGGCCAGGCCCTGGGCGCGGCGCAGCGAATCGGCCAGCGGCTCGCTGCGGTACACGTACTCGGCGCGCCGCTGCCAGATCTGCCGGGCGAGGCCGTCCACGGCGGCTTGGGTGGCAGGGGCGTCCTCGGTGCGGCAGGTGGCGACCACGCTCATGCACGGCGCCTCGATGTCGGCCAGCGAGAAGCCGCCGAACACCGATACGGCGGGCAGGCCCGAGCGCTCCAGCGCGCGCGCGTTCTCGACGGCGTCGCGCATGGGGCCTTCGAGCGTGGTGCTGCGCAGCGTGTGGCTCATGAGCGGCAGGCGGTGCCAGCACACGCGAAAGCGTGCCTCGCCGCGCAGTATCTGCAGCAGCAGGCGGCCCGCGTGCTCGCCGGTCTCGTACATGTCGATGTGCGGGTAGGTCTTGAAGCCCACCATCACGTCGGCGTTTTGCACCATCTTTTCGGTGACGTTGCCGTGCAGGTCCAGCGCCACGCCCACGGGCACGCCGGGCGCGGCGGCGCGCACGCGTTCGAGCAGGTCGCCCTCGCCGTCGCTGGTGTGCTCGGCCACCATGGCGCCGTGCAGGTCGAGCAGGATGGCGTCGCAGCCCGGCGCGGCATCGACGATGCGACGCGTGAGCGTGTCGTAGGCCGCGGCGTGCACGGGGCCGCTCGGGTTGGCGGTGGCCGAGACGGGCGTGACCAGCGTGGCGCCCAGGCCTTCGGCGAGTTCGATGAACGCGGCCATGGCCGTGCGCATGCTCTTGTTGGCGCGGTAGGCGTCGGCGCCATAGGTGGGCGAGAACGCCTCGATGGGCGTGGGCACGGGCGAGAAGGTGTTGGTCTCGTGGTTGAGGCGCGCGATCAGGATCCTCATGCGGCGACCTCTGCCTGCGCGAGCATGGCGCGCAGCAGCACGTTGCAGCCGGCCTCCAGGTGGGCGGGCTCGGCATCCTCGATCTCGTTGTGGCTGATGCCGTCGGCGCAGGGAACGAAGATCATCGCGGCCGGCGCCACGCGCGCCACGTACACGGCGTCGTGGCCCGCGCCGCTGACGGTGTCCATGCTGCTGTAGCCCAGTTCGGCGGCGCCGGCGCGCACGGCCTGCACCAGGTGCGGTGTGAAGGGCTGGGGCGGGAAGTACACCACCTGCTCCACTGCGGCCTGCACCTGGCATTCGGCGGCGATGCGCGCGCAGGCGGCGCGCAGCGCGGCGTCCATGTCCTGCAGCTGGGCGTCGTCGGGCGCGCGCAGGTCCACGCTGAACTTCACGCGGCCGGGGATCACGTTGCGCGAGTTGGGGAACACTTCGAGCGAGCCCACGGTGCCACGCGCGTGCGGCATGCGCTCCACGGCGATGCTGTTGACCTCGGCCACGATGCGGCTCGCGGCCAGCAGCGCGTCGCGCCGCAGCTCCATGGGCGTGGGGCCCGCGTGCGCCTCCATGCCCTGCACGGTCACGTCGTACCAGCGCTGGCCCAGCGCGGCCTGCACCACGCCGATCACGCGCTGGTGCTTCTCCAGCACCGGGCCCTGCTCGATGTGCGCCTCGAAGTACGCGCCCACGGCGTGCGCTGGGCCGCTTTCGCCCGCGTAGCCGATGGCCGCGAGCGCCTCGCCCACGCTCACGCCCTGCGCGTCGCGCTGCGCCAGCGCGTGCTCCAGCGTGAAGGCGCCGGCGAACACGCCCGAGCCCATCATCACGGGCACGAAGCGCGAGCCTTCCTCGTTCGTCCACACGGCGACCTCGATGGGCGCGTGCGTGCGGATGCCCGCGGCGTTGAGCGTGCGCACCACCTCCAGGCCCGCGAGCACGCCGTAGTTGCCGTCGAACTTGCCGCCCGTGGGCTGGGTGTCGATGTGGCTGCCGGTCATCACGGGCGGCAGGGTGTCGTCGGTACCCGCGCGGCGCGCGAAGATGTTGCCGATGGCGTCCACGCGGATGCTGCAGCCGGCCTCGCGCGCCCATTGCACGAACAGGTCGCGGCCCTGGCGGTCGAGCTCGGTGAGCGCGATGCGGCATACGCCGCCCTTGGGCGTGGCGCCGATGCGCGCCAGATCCATGAGCGATTGCCACAGGCGCGCGCCGTCGATGCGCAGCGCGGCGATGGGTGAAGATTGCATGTCCATGAGAGTCCCCTTGTCACACCAGGCCGACGCCTAGATAGCGGTCCAGGGCGGCGGCGTCGGCCAGGAATTCGGCGTTCGTCGCCTCGTGCGCGACCACGCCCTGTTCGATGATGTAGTGCCGGTCGGCGAGCTGCGTGCAGACTTCCAGGTTCTGCTCCACGAGCAGGATGGACACGCCCGCGGCCTTGATGGTCTTGAGCTGCGCCACGATCTCCTCGACGATCACGGGCGCCAGGCCCTCGACCGGCTCGTCGAGCATGAGCAGGCGCGGCGCGTTCATGAGCGCGCGGCCTATGGCCAGCATCTGCTGCTCGCCGCCCGAGAGCTGGCCACCGCCGTTGCCGCGGCGCTCCTTCAGGCGCGGGAAGATGCGGTATACGTCGTCGAGCTGCCAGGGCGACTTCTTGCGCTGGGCCAGCATCAGGTTCTCCTCCACCGTGAGCAGCTTGAAGATGCCGCGGTGCTCGGGCACGAGGCAGATGCCGCGCTGCGCCACCTGGTGCGTGGCGAGCCGGTGCGTGGCCTCGCCGCCGAAGCGCACCTGCCCCTGCGTGGGCTGCATCACGCCCGCGATGGACTTGAGCGTGGTGGTCTTGCCCGCGCCGTTGCGGCCCAGCAGGGTGACGAGTTCGCCATCGCCTACGCGCAGCGAGACGCCCTGCAGCACGTGGCTCTTGCCGTAGTGGGCGTGGATGTCCTCCACCGAGAGAAGCGGTGCTGCGCTCATGCCTTGCCTCCGGTGATCATGTTGCCCAGGTAGGCGCTGCGCACGCGTTCGTCGGCGCGGATCTCGTGCGGCAGGCCCTCGGCCAGCACGCGGCCCTGCTGCATCACGGTGATGGTGTCGGAGATGTCCATGACGATGCCCATGTTGTGTTCGATGAGCACCACGGTGTGCTCGTCCTTGAGGCCCTGGATCAGCCGCTTCATGTCGTCCAGGTCGTCGATGCCCATGCCCGATGTCGGCTCGTCCAGGAAGATGGCCTTCGGGCGCGCGGCCAGCGCCATGCCCACCTCCAGCCGGCGCTGCTGGCCGTGCGAAAGGTTGCCTGCGGGCGTGTCGGCATGGCGCGCGAGGCCCACGCGCGCGAGCACGCTGGCCACCGTGTCGGCGCACGAGCGCCTGCCCACGGGCGGGCTCCAGCAGTTCAGCGCCATCGCGGGCGCCACGCCCTGGGCGGCCAGGCGCAGGTTCTCGCGCACGGGCAGGGTGAGGAACAGGCTGGTGACCTGGAACGAGCGTGCCATGCCGCGGCGCACGCGCCGGTGGTCGGGCTCGCGCGTCACGTCGTGGCCGTCGAACAGGATGCGTCCGCCGCTCACGCCCTTGGTGCCCGTGAGCATGTGGAACAGCGTGGTCTTGCCCGCGCCGTTGGGGCCGATGACCGAGTGCACGGTGTTGGCGCGCACCTTCAGGTCCACGCCGCCCAGGGCGACGAACTTGTCGTAGCGCTTCTCGACGCCCTGGGCTTCGAGCAGGATGGGGGATGCCGCGGCGCTCATGCGTGCTCTCCCGCCGCGCCCGCGCCGGAGGGCCGCGGCCCCTTGCGCCGCAGCATGCCCCACAGGCTCTCGCCCAGGCCCCAGAGGCCGCGCTGCAGCCCCAGGCTCACGACCATGAGCACCACCCCCAGCAGCAGCAGCCAGCGCGGCCACAGCGTGGAGAGCCAGTCGCCCAGCAGCACGTAGAACGCCGCGCCCAGCACCGAGGCCAGCAGGTTGCCGGTGCCGCCGATCACCGTCATCACGATGATCATCTCGCTCGTGTGGTACTCGGCGTTGGACAGGGGCGCGATGCCGGTCATCATCGCATGCAGCGCCCCGGCCAGGCCCGTGACGGCGCCGGAGATCACGAAGGCCTGCAGCTTCAGCAGGCGCAGGTCGTATCCCACGGCGGCGGCGCGCTCTTCGTTGTCGCGCACGGCCAGCAGCGTGCGGCCGAACACCGAGTCGCACGCGCGGCGCAGCAGCCAGAACGCCACCAGGAACAGCGCGGCGACGAAGCCGTAGTACTGCCAGGGCGAGGCCAGCGGCCACAGCGTGTGGCCCGCGATGGCCAGCGACGGGCGCGGGATGTCCAGCAGGCCGTTGTCGCCGCCCGTGAGGCCGGGCAGCGAGTAGGCGATGAAGTAGAACATCTGCGCGAACGCCAGCGTGAGCATCACGAAATACGTGCCGCGCTGGCGGATCGCGATCCAGCCCACGACGGCCGCGCCCGCGGCCCCCATGGCGATGGCCGCCAGCAGCGCCAGCGGCATGGGCAGGGGCCAGCGCGTGAGCAGCAGCGCGATGGTGTAGCTGCCCAGGCCGAAGAAGATGCCCTGTCCGAACGACAGCAGCCCCGTGTAGCCCAGCAGCAGGTTGCAGCCCATGGCGGCCAGCGCGAAGATCAGCACCTCGCTCGCGAGCGAGCCCGAATGCATGAACAGCGGCATGGCGACCACGATGGCCAGCGCGAGAAGAAGATGGGAGTGCCTGGTCATGGGGATCATCCTTTGCGGCCCAGCAGGCCATGGGGGCGCAGCAGCAGCACGGCGGCCATGGCCACGTAGATCATGATGCGCGCGCCTTCGGGCCACAGCGTGCTCATCACGCTTTGCACCACGCCGATGAGAATGCCGCCCACCAGCGCGCCGCTGAAGCTGCCCAGCCCCCCCACGACCACGATGACGAAGGCCACGCCCAGAGCCTCGATGCCCATGAAGGGCTCGGCGCCGCGGATGGGCGCGGCCAGCACCCCCGCCAGCGCCGCCGTGGCCGCGCCCAGCGCGAACACCAGGCTGAAGATGCCGAACACGTTCAGGCCCAGCAGCGACACCATCTCGGTCGATTCGCTGCCGGCGCGCACCGCGCTGCCCAGGCGCGTGCCTTCGAGCACCCACCACAGCAGTACCGCGAGCACGGCGGTGAAGCCGATCACGAACAGCCGGTACTTGGGGTAGACGAAGCCGCCCCACATCACCACGCCCTGCAGCAGATCGGGCGTGGCCACGGTGTCGCCCAGCGGCCCCCACTGCAGGATCACGAGCTCCTGCACCACGAGCGCCAGGCCCACGGTGACCAGGATGTGGAACTCGTGCGGCTTGGCGTACACGTGGCGCAGCATGAGCTTTTCGGTCAGCCAGCCCAGCGCGCCCACCACGACCGGCACGACGGCCAGCGCCAGCCAGAAGCTCAGGCCCCAGCGCATCATCTGGTAGCAGAAGTACGCGCCCAGCAGGTAGAAGGCGCCGTGCGCGAAGTTCACGAAGCGCAGCAGGCCGAACACGATGGACAGGCCCACGGCCAGCAGGAAATACAGCATGCCTATGCCGATTCCGTTGATGGTCTGCAGCAGGTAGATGCTCATACGGCGGTTCCGGGACGCTCTGGGCGGCAGGGGTCAGGCCAGCTTGCAGCCGGTCTTGTCGACGGGCAGGAAGGACTTGCCGGAGCTGATCACGTCCACGTAGTCGTCCTTGTTCTTCATCTTGGACTTGGCCTTGCCCTTGAGCAGGTAGTAGTTCTTGAGCACCTGGTGGTCGGCCTTGCGCACTTCCTCCTCGCCGGTCAGGCCGTCGTACTTCATGCCTTCGAGCGCCGCGATCACGGCCTTCTGGTCCGTGGAGCCCGCCTTGGCGATGCCGTCGATCAGCAGCTTGGTGCAGATGTAGTGGCCCGCCAGGCTGTAGTTGGGGTTGGACTTGAACTTGTCCTGGCAGCGCTTGACGAGGTCGCGGTTGAGCGGCGTGTCGGCCGTGTGCCAGTACTGCGCGCCGAAGTACACGCCGTCGCACAGGTCGGCGCCCAGCGACTCGAACTGCTCCAGGCCCGACGCCCAGGCGATCAGGATGGTCATGTTCTTGTGCATGCCGAAGCTGATGGCCTGGCGCAGCGTGTCGGACGACTGCGCGCCGAAGTTCAGCAGCAGCAGCACGTCGGGCTTGGCGGCCATGGCGTTGGTGAGGTAGCCGCTGAACTCCTTCTCTGTCAGCGAGTGGTAGCTGTTGCCCACGTGCTCGACGCCCTTTTCCTTGAAGATGTTCTTGGCGGCGGTGAGCAGGCCGTCGCCGAACACGTACTGCGGCGTGATGGTGTACCAGCGCCTGGCCTTCGGGTTGGCGTCGAGCAGCGGGCGCACCGTCTGCTCGATGGCGCCGAAGGTGGGCACCGACCAGCGGAAGGTGGCGCTGTTGCAGTCCGTGCCCGTGAGCTCGTCGGCGCCCGCGGTGGTGATGAAGAGGCCGCCGGCCTTCTCGGCCTCCTTGCCCATGGCCAGCGCCTCGGACGAGAGGATGCCGCCCACGAAGAAGCGTGCGCCCTGCTGCTGCGCCGCCTCCTGCACCTTGCGCACGGCGGTGGCGGGCTTGCCCTCGGTGTCCAGCAGCGTGCAGGCCAGGGGCCGGCCCAGCACCTTGCCGTATTGCTCGATGGCGAGCCTGGTGCCCAGGTCGGCGAACTTGCCGTTGGCCGCGAACGGGCCCGACATGGGCACGGGGCAGCCGAACTGGATGGATCCCTGGGCCTGGGCCCAGGCGGCGGGCGACAGGCCCATCGATGCGGGCAATGCGCCCAGTGCGGACAGCTGCAGGAAGTGGCGACGTTGCATGGGGGACTCCGTTGTGGGTTGGTGAAGGCGCAATCGGCCCGGCTCGTGTCAGGGCGCGATGCGTGCCAGCCCATGGAGATGCGCGCGCCCTTGGGTCATATTTATAGTGACAAATAGAATGAATATGACGCGTACAAACCCTGAAGGCCGTCGCGGCGCCCACGCTTGCGGTGCATACTGGCCTGGCGATACCGGTCAGAGGGAGCAGCGCGTCCGCATACCCTGGAGAAAACACGACAATGGCTATACAGAACCCGTCTTCCATGGCGATCAAGCAGCTCAAGCGCTCCGATCTCGTGGCCCGGGAGATCAAGCGGCTGATCACCGAGAAGAACCTGAGCCCCGGCGACCGCCTGCCGCGCGAGGGCGAGCTGCAGGCGCAGTTCCAGGTCAGCAAGGGCACGATCCGGGAGGCGCTCAAGTCGCTGGAGGTGCAGGGGCTCGTCACCATCTCCACGGGGCCTTCGGGCGGCGGCACCATCGTCGAGGTGCCGCTCGACCGCACGCTGCAGTTCATGCAGAACTACCTGTTCTTCCAGGAGGTGACGATCGACGACATCTACACCGTGCGCCAGATGCTCGAACCCGAGTTGGCCGCGGGCGCCGTGCCGCACCTGACCGATGCCGACTTCGACGCGCTGGAGCACAGCATCGCCTGCTGCGACCCCACGCAAAGCCAGGGCGATCTGCTGAGCCAGCGGCGCGAGGACGTGAACTTCCACGACATCCTCGCGGCGGCCAATCCCAACCCCTTCCTGCGCTTCACGTGCGAGCTGATCAACGAGATGATCCGCCAGCTCATCGTGTTCGGCAACCGCACGCCGCAGACCGAGCACCGGCGCTTCGGCGAGGCCAACGCGCAGTTCCACCGCGACATCGTGCAGGCCGCGCGCGCGCGCGACGCCGAGAAGGTCCGCGCCCTCATGCAGCGCCACATGCAGGACGCGGCCAGCAGCGTCAAGCGCATGAAGGGACGCATCCAGGGCCGCCTGATCCTCGACGCCGACACGCTGCGCCGCCCGCGCGCGGCGCCCGCCGCCAGGCGCCCGGGCAAGCGCACCGCCGCCGCCGAATGAGCGGGCGCGCGGCGCCGCCGCGGATCAGGCCGCGGCGGCGGCGCTGCCCTGCGCCACGACGCGGTTGCGGCCCTGCTCCTTGGCCGCGTAGAGGGCCTGGTCGGCACAGGCAAGCAGCGCCTGGGGCTGGTCCGCGTGCTGGGGGAAGGCCGCCACGCCGCACGACAGCGTGGCCGCGAGCTCGCCGCCGGCCGACTGCACCCGCAGCGCCTCGAATGCCAGGCGCAGCGCCTGCGCCCGCTCGATGGCCGCGGCCACCGGCGTGCCGTCCAGCACCAGCAGGAATTCCTCGCCGCCCAGGCGGCACGCCAGGTCCTGCGGGCGCGCATGGCGCAGCAGCAGCCGGGCCAGCGCCTGCAGCACCGAGTCGCCCGCGGCGTGGCCGTGGGCGTCGTTGATGCGCTTGAAGTGGTCGATGTCGATCAGCAGCACCGACAGGGGCGTGCCCTGCTCGCGGCAGCGCCGCAGCGCGGGCGCCAGCGCTGCGTCGAGCTGGCGCCGGTTGAACAGGCCCGTGAGCGGGTCGCGCAGCGCCTGCTCCCGCAGCTGCGCCTGCAGGGAGCGGATCTCGTCGAACTGCCCGCGCAGCTGCGCATGCACCTGGTGCTGCGCCAAGGCGCGGTCGTAGCCGTCGCGCGCGAACGCGAAGAGGTACAGCCCCAGCGCGAGCATGCAGAGCAGGGAAGTGCGCAGGTCCGTATCGGGGTGCCACGACGGCAGGGCCGCGGTGGCCGCGAGCGCGATGCCCGCCGCCATCCACACGACGAGGCGCACGCCCCCGCGCGCGCCATGGAACACCACCATGTTGATGCAGCCGGACGCGCACAGGATGAAGGTGATCCACAGCGGAAACCCGAGCGCGCCCACCCAGATGCCGGCCAGGACGATGTCGGCATCCATGTTGTGCATCTCCGCGCGCCGCTGGTCGGGCGCGCGGCGTGCGCGCCAGTAGGCGGCCTGGGGGTAGACGAGGTAGTTCAGGGCCAGCGCAGCCCAGGCCCACGCCGGGGCGCCGGTGGCCAGCAGGTGCGAGCCCATGGCCAGGAACAGCAGTATGTAGAACACGCTGCGGTTGCGCCGGTTCATGCGCACCGTCCAGTGCACGCCGTCCCGGCGGGAGGGCTCAGGGGTCAGTTTCATCGGCGGGCCGTTTGTTGCCCGCGACTGTAGCAGGGCGTGCGGGCCCCGTGTCCCGCATGCGCGAAGGCCGCGCCCGGCAAGGCCGGTGCGCGGCAGGGGCGCCGGCGGCCTGCTCGCGGCGGATCAGCGGCTGCTCGGGAAGCTGAACACCGCGCCCTCGCGCACGCCCGCGCTGGGCCAGCGCTGCGTGATGGTCTTGCGCCGGGTGTAGAAGCGCACGGCGTCGGGGCCGTAGGCGTGCAGGTCGCCGAACAGGCTGCGCTTCCAGCCGCCGAACGAGTGGTAGGCCACGGGCACGGGCAGGGGCACGTTCACGCCCACCATGCCGACCTGGATGTGGTCGGTGAACCAGCGCGCGGCCTCGCCGTCGCGCGTGAAGATGCAGGTGCCGTTGCCGTATTCATGGTCGTCGATGAGCTGCATGGCCTCCTGCAGCGTCTGCACGCGCACGATGCCCAGCACCGGGCCGAAGATCTCCTCCTGGTAGATCTTCATGCCGGGCCTGACGTGGTCGAACAGGCAGGGGCCGAGGAAGTAGCCCTCCTCATGGCCGGCCACGCGCAGGCCGCGGCCGTCGATGAGCAGCCGGGCGCCCTCGATCACGCCGCTGTCCACGTAGGCCTTCACCTTCTCGTAATGCTGCCGGGTGACCAGCGGCCCCATGTCGTTGCCGTCGTCGGTGCCGGGGCCGACCTTCATCCTGGCGATCTCCGCCGACAGGCCGGCGATCAGCGCGTCGGCGGCTGCGTCGCCCACGCAGACGGCCAGCGGCACGGCCATGCAGCGCTCGCCGCAGCTGCCGAAGGCCGCGCCCATGAGGGCGTTCACGGCGTTGGCGATGTCGGCGTCGGGCATGACCACGGCGTGGTTCTTGGCGCCGCCCAGGGCCTGCACGCGCTTGGCCATCTTGCAGCCCTCGGCGTAGATGTGCTCGGCGATGGGCGTGGAGCCGACGAAGCTCACGGCCTTCACGCGCGGGTCGGCGAGCAGGGTGTCCACGGCCAGCTTGTCGCCGTTGACCACGTTGAGCACGCCGGGCGGCAGGCCCGCCTGCAGCGCCAGCTGCGCGATGAACAGGGCGCTGCTCGGGTCGCGCTCGGAGGGCTTGAGGATGAAGCAGTTGCCGCAGGCCACGGCCATGGGCCACATCCACAGCGGCACCATGGCCGGGAAGTTGAAGGGCGTGATGCCGGCCACCACGCCCAGGGGCTGGAACTCGCTCCACGAGTCGATGTTCGGGCCCACGTTGCGGCTCATCTCGCCCTTGAGCAGCTCGGGCACGTAGCCCGCGTATTCCACGTTCTCGATGCCGCGCTGCAGCTCGCCGTGGGCGTCGGCCAGCACCTTGCCGTGCTCGGCGGTGATCATGGCGGCGATCTGGTCGGCATGTTCTTCCAGCAGCAGCTTGAGCTTGCCCATGACGCGCGCGCGCTTGAGCGGCGGCGTGTCGCGCCAGGCGGGGAAGGCGCGCGCTGCGCAGGCGATGGCCGCCTCCACGGTGGCCTTGCCGGCCAGCGCCACGTTGGTGGTCGATTGGCCCGTGGCGGGGTTGAACACGGGCTGGGTGCGCTCGGTGTCGGCGACGATCTGGCCGTCGATCAGGTGGCCGACGGTGGAGGCGACGGACTTGTCGTTGTGCATGGTGTTTTCAGGCAAGAATTTGCCTCCAGCGCTTATCGGTCAAGCGCTGGAAGCTATCAAAAATGAGTGTCAGGCGGTTTCGGCCAGCGCGTCGCCCAGCGCGCTCGCCAGGCGCTCGATCTCGGCCTCGGTGCTGATGAAGGGGGGCGCGAGCTGGATGGTGTCGCCGCCGTAGCGCACGTAGAAGCCCTTGTCCCAGCATTTCATCGCGACCTCGTAGGGGCGGCGCGCCGGCTCGCCCGGCAGCGATGCGATGGTGAAGCCCGCGGCCAGGCCGTAGTTGCGGATGTCCAGCACGTGCCTGGCGCCCTTCAGGCCGTGCACGGCGTTTTCGAACACGGGCGCCAGCGCCCGCACGCGCGCCGGCATGTCCTCCTTTTGCAGGATGTCCAGCACCGCGTTGCCCGCCGCGCAGGCCACGGGGTGGGCCGAGTAGGTGTAGCCGTGGGCGAACTCCAGCATGTACTCGGGCCCGCCGGCGGCCATGAAGGTGTCGTAGATGTCCTTGCTGGCTATGCAGCCGCCCAGGGGCTGGGCGCCGTTGGTCACCTGCTTGGCGAAGTTCATGATGTCGGGCGTGACGCCGAACACCTCGGCCCCCGTCCAGCCGCCGCAGCGGCCAAAGCCGGTGATGACCTCGTCGAAGATCAGCAGGATGTCGTGCTGCGTGCAGATCTCGCGCAGGCGCTGCAGGTAGCCGGCCGGCGGAATCACCACCCCGGCCGAGCCGGAGAACGGCTCCACGATCACGGCGGCGATGTTGCTGGCGTCGTGCAGGTTGATCACGTCCAGCAGCTTGTCGGCCAGCGCGCGGCCGTCGGTAGCCGGCATGCCGCGCTGGAACGAGCCCAGGGGCGGCTGCGTGTGCGGGATGTGGTCGGCCTCCACGCCCTGGCCGAACAGCTTGCGGTTGCCCACCATGCCGCCGACCGAGATGCCGCCGAAGTTCACGCCGTGGTAGCCCTTCTCGCGGCCGATCAGGCGCGTCTTGCCGCCCTGGCCCTTGGCGCGCCAGTAGGCGCGCGCCATCTTCAGCGAGGTGTCGGCCGCCTCGGAGCCCGAGCCGGTGAAGAACACGTAGTCCAGGCCCGCGGGCGTCAGGTCCTTGATGCGGTTGGCCAGCTCGAACGAGGCCGGGTGGCCGAACTGGAAGGCGGGGGCGTAGTCCAGATTTGCGGCGGCCTGGCCGATTGCCTCGGCCACCTCCCTGCGGCCATGGCCCAGGCCCGAGCACCACAGGCCGGACAGGCCGTCGAAGATCTTGCGCCCCTCGGCGTCGGTGTAGTAGGCGCCCTGGCCGCCCACGATCATGCGCGGCCTGGCCTTGAAGTTGCGGTTGCCGGTGAAGGGCATCCAGTGGGCGTCCAGCCAGGCGGCGTCCTGGCGGATGGCGGCGGTGTTTGCGTCGATGACGGCAAAGGACATGGCGGTCTCCTGATGGGTATGCGCCGATTGTTGGCTGCGGCGATAATCCGTTGAAGCAACAAATATCCACGTTCGCTTGCCAGTTCATGCAAGTAAAAACCGCCCCCCGCCCGCGCGCCGTGCTGGGCCAGCTCTCCGACATGGACCTGCGCCTCCTGCAGGTGTTCAAGGCCGTGGTCGAGTGCGGCGGCATGGCCGCGGCCGAGCTGGAGCTGAACATCGGCACCAGCACCGTGAGCCGCCACGTGAAGGACCTGGAGACGCGCCTGGGCCTCACGCTGTGCCGGCGCGGGCGCGCGGGCTTCGCGCTCACGCCCGAGGGGCAGCGCGTGTACGAGGAGACGCTGCGCCTGCTGGCCTCGGTGCGGGGGTTCCTGGGCAGCATCGACGACATCCACGCGCGCATGGGCGGGCAGCTGGCCGTGGCGGTGTTCGACAAGACCGCCAGCAACCCGGCCGCGCGCATCCACCAGGCGATCGCCGCCTTCACCACGCAGGCGCCGGACGTGCAGCTGCAGCTGCACGTGGCCAGCATCAACGCCATCGAGCGCGGGGTGATCGACGGCAGCTACCAGGCGGGCATCATCCCCGCGCACCGCAGCTCGCAGAGCCTGGTCTACACCGACCTGTTCGGCGAGGCCATGCTGCTCTACTGCGGCGCGGGCCATGCGCTGTTCGGCGCGGCGCACGGTGGGCTGGACTGGGACGCCGTGCGCGCCTACCCCTTCGCGGGCCTGGGCTACCACTCGCCCAACATGGAGCTGAGCCACGAGGCGCGCCTGACGCGCAGCGCCACGGGGTTCGACCAGGAGTCGATCGCCACGCTGGTGCTGTCGGGGCGCTTCCTGGGCTTTCTGCCCGACCACTATGCCGAGGGCTTCGAGCGCCAGGGCCGCATGCGCGCCGTGCGGCCCGACCTGTTCCGCTACGACTGCCGCTTCGTGAGCCTGGCGCGCCGCTCGCCCGAGCCCAGCCGCGCGGCGCAGCTGTTCGGGCGCTGCCTGCTGGACGCGCATCAAAACGGGCTCTAGCGCTTGCCAGTCAAGCGCTGACAGCTATCGAAAACAAAGCGCCGCTCAAGTGCCGGCGTGAATGGCCGATACCATGGAGACCATGACCCCGCTCGCCTCCATCGCCCGATCCGGCCTCCAGGCCGCGCAGCTGCGGCTGGACAGCAGCGCCCACAACGTCGCCAACCTGGGCACGCCGGGCTTCGCGCGCCAGGCGGTGGACCAGCAGGCCGCGCCCGCCCTGGGCGGCGTGCAGGCGCAGGTGGCGCGGCCGGGGCAGCCCGGCGCCGCCCTGGAGGCCGAGGCCGTGGAGCAGATGGCGGCCACCTACGCCTTCAAGGCCAACCTGCTGGTGCTGCGCACGGCCGACGAGATGGCCGGCGCCTTGCTCGACGTGCGCGCCTGAGCGGCGGCGGCCTCGCGCCGGCGCAGCGCGCGCTCCCACGCCTTCTCGTGGAAGAAGAACGCCACGGCCTGCACCGTGGGCTCCAGCAGGCTCAGCGTGAGCGAGGCGATCAGGTTGCCCGTGACGGCGTAGGCCACCAGGGCGGCCACGCAGACGTGGATCACGTAGTAGCTGCCGGTCTTCATCAGCGTGGGCAGGTTGTGGCGGGCGACGGTGCGGATGCGGGACATGGCGGGCTCCTCGGGATAGGTTTATCAAATGATATTTATTCTCATTTGAGTCCGCCAATTGATCGTTCCTACCCCCGCGATAGCAGCAGGGCGCCCGCGCATGCCGTCGCTCGCTATGATGGCTGCTTCCCTTTTACCTCCACCTTTTCCGCCCGACGGGAGCACGCGCATGGCCCTCATGGACTTCATCAAGAAACAGTTCATCGACATCCTCCAGTGGACGGAAGAGGGCGACGGCACGCTGGCCTGGCGCTTTCCGATGCGGGACATGGAGATCCAGAACGGCGCCGCGCTGGTGGTGCGCGAGTCGCAGATGGCCGTGTTCGTCAACGAGGGCCAGGTGGCCGACGTGTTCGGCCCCGGCACCTACAAGCTCACCACGCAGACGCTGCCCGTGCTGACCTACCTGAAGCACTGGGACAAGCTGTTCGAGTCCCCGTTCAAGAGCGACGTGTATTTCTTCAGCACGCGCCAGCAGGTGGACCAGAAGTGGGGCACGCCCCAGCCCATTTCCATCCGCGACAAGGACTTCGGCGCCGTGCGCCTGCGCGCCTTCGGCAACTACGCCTACCGCGTGGCCGATCCCAAGCTGTTCCACGGCGAGATCTCGGGCACGCGCGACGCGTACCCGGCCGCCGACCTGGACGGCCAGCTGCGCGGCCTGGTGCTGCAGAACATCAGCAACGCCATCGCGGCCAGCGGCGTGCCCTTCCTGGACCTGGCGGCCAACCAGGCCATGTTCGCCGACGCGCTCGCCAGGGAGCTCGCGCCCGCGTTCGCCCGCATCGGCCTGAAGCTCGAAACCATCACGGTGCAGAACGTCTCGCTGCCCGAGGAGCTGCAGAAGGTGCTCGACCAGAAGATCGGCATGGGCATGGTCGGCAACGACATGGGCCGCTTCATGCAGTACCAGACGGCGCAGGCCATCCCGAAGTTCGCCGAAGGCGGGGCCCAGGGCGGCGGCGTGGCGGGCGACGCCATGGGCCTGGGCGCCGGCGTGGCGCTGGGCCAGGTGCTGGCGCAGAACCTGCAGCAGGGCCTGCAGGGCGGCGGCGCGCAGGCGGCGCCCGCCGCAGCCGCCGTGGGCGTGCGGCCCGAGGAGGTGATGGCCACGCTGGAGAAGCTGGCCGACCTCAAGGCCAAGGGCATCCTCACGCAGGAAGAGTTCGACGCCAAGAAGACCGAGCTGCTCAAGAAACTCGTCTGACTATTGTTTCCGTAGCTGCCAGCGCTTGAGGGATAAGCGCTGGAGGCCAAAAACACCCAAAACATCCAATGGCCGAAAGCGGCACCCAGCGCCACTACCGCGCGCCCTGCCCCGGCTGCGGCGCGCCCGTCGAGTTCCGCAGCGCGCAATCCACCCACGCCGTCTGCCCCTACTGCCACAGCACCGTGGTGCGCAGCGGCGAGGTGCTGCGGCGCGCGGGCCGGATGGCCGAGGTCTTCGACGACCACAGCCCGCTGCGGCTCATGGCCAGCGGCAGGTTCGGGGACCAGCCCTTCACCCTCATCGGCCGCCTGCAATACAAGGGCGACGAGGGCGGCTGGACCGAGTGGATCGCCTGGCTGCAGGACGGCAGCACCGCCACGCTGAGCGAGGACAACGGCGCCTACGTCTTCACGCGCCCCGCCACCCTGGGCCGCGAGCCGCCGGACGCCGCGCGGCTGCGCGTGGGCGCCACCACCGCGGTGGGCGGCAAGCCCTTCAGCGTGGCGGCCAACCTGCGCGCGCAGCTCGTCGCGGCCGAGGGCGAGCTGCCCCGGCTGCCGCCGCCGGGCCAGCCCTTCGACGTGGTCGAGCTGCGCAGCAGCGACGGCGAGGTGCTCGCCATCGACTACGGGAGCAGCCCGCCCCAGGTGCAGCGCGGCCGCGCCGTGCGCCTGGAAGACCTGCAGATGCAGGGCCTGGAGGACGAATCGGCCAGGGAGGAGAAGGGCCGCCAGTTCAGCTGCCCCCACTGCGGCGCGCCCGTGCAGGTGCAGCTGGCCACCACCAAGAGCTGCACCTGCCCCGCGTGCAACAGCCTGATCGACCTGAGCGCCGGCGTGGGCGGCGAGCTGCGCCACGCCGTGCAGCACGAGCCCGTCGCGCCGCTGATCCCGCTGGGCAGCGTGGGCCGGTTCGAGGGCGCGCAGTGGCAGGCCGTGGGCTTCCAGCACCGCATGGGGCGGGAGCCAGGCGACGACGAGGAGTTCGGCTGGGACGAATACCTGCTCTACAACGCCCGGCGCGGCTTCGTCTTCCTCGTGGACGCGAGCGACGGCTGGAGCCTGGTGCGCCCCGCCACCGGCGCGCCCCAGTACAAGAACGGCGCGCAGATCGCGAGCTACCTGGGCACGCAGTACCGCCTCGCGTCCACCTACACGGCCGAGACCGACTACGTGCTCGGCGAGTTCTACTGGCCCGTCGAGCGTGGCCAGAAGACCAGCAACGCCGACTTCGCCGCCATCGGCGGCAGGGGCCTCCTCTCGCGCGAGCAGTCGCGCGGCGAGGTCACCTGGTCGCACGGCGAGCGCATCGACAGCAGCGCCGTCGCCCAGGCCTTCCGCCTCGGCGACAAGGCCGCCCTGTTCCGCCGCCAGGACGCGGGCCCCGTGGCCGGCAACCCGGGCATAGGCTGCAGCACGCTGATATTCGCCGCCGTCGTGCTGCTGGTCCTGCTGGTGCTCATGAGCAACTGCGCGGGCTCGTCGGGCGGCGGCTACCGCAGCCCGGGCGGCTCGTTCGGCGGCTACACCTCGGGCGGCGGCCACAAGTGACATGACCAAGAACCACCTTCACAAGGAGCAAACGCCATGATCGGAATCGAATGGCTCCGGCCCGCGGCCTTCCTCGGGTCCATCCTCTACGCGCTGATCGGCGTCGTCGTTTTCTGGCTGTGCTTTCTCATCGTCGACAAGATCACGCCCTACGACCTGTGGGCCGAGATCGTCGAGAAGCAGAACCGCGCGCTGGCCCTGGTGGTGGCGGCCATGTGCCTGGGCATCAGCATCATCGTGGCGGCGGCGATCCATTGACCGGCCCGCGCGCATGAGCGCCGCACCCGAAGCGGCGGGCGCCGCCCCGCCCGCCGCGCGCCCCACCGACATCGCCTTGCTCGCCAGCGTCTTCGTCATCGCGGCCTGCGGGCTGCTGTACGAACTGGCGGCGGGCGCGCTCGCGTCGTACGTGCTGGGCGACTCGGTGCTGCAGTTCTCCACCGTCATCGGCACCTACCTGTTCGCCATGGGCGTGGGATCGTGGCTGTCGCGCTATTTCGAGCGGCAGCTGCCCGCGCATTTCCTGCGCATCGAGTTGCTCGTGGCCCTCGTCGGCGGGGCGCTGCCGGCCGTGCTGTTCCTTGCGAACGCCTACGCGCCGGGGGCGTTCCGCGTGCTGCTGTACGGCATGGTGCTGCTCGTGGGCACGCTGGTGGGGCTGGAGATTCCGCTGGTCATGCGCATCCTGAAGCGCAACGTGCGGCTCAAGGACCTGGTGTCGCAGGTGCTCACCTTCGACTACCTGGGCGCGCTGGCCGTGTCGCTCGCGTTTCCGCTGCTGCTCGTGCCGCAGCTCGGGCTGGTGCGCACGGGGCTGCTGTTCGGCTTCATGAACGCGGCCGTGGCCGTGTGGGCGCTGTGGCTGTTCCGGCATGAGCTGCGGCGCTTTCGCGCGCATGCCGTGGCCTGCGCGGCGGTGGTGGGCGCGCTGCTCGCGGGGCTGCTGGGGGCCGAGCACATCACGCGCTTCGCGGAGGACAAGTTCTACCAGGACCGCATTGTGGTCAGCGCCGCGTCGCCCTACCAGCGCATCGTGGTCACCCACGGGCGGCAGGGGCACCGCCTGTACCTCAACGGCAACCTGCAGTTCGCCGAGCGCGACGAGTACCGCTACCACGAGGCGCTCGTGCACCCCGCCATGGCCGCGCACGGCGCGCCCCGGCGCGTGGCGGTGCTGGGCGGCGGCGACGGCATGGCGGTGCGCGAGATTCTCAGGTACCCCTCGGTCGAATCGGTCACGCTGGTGGAGCTGGACCCGGCCATGACGCGCCTGTTCACCCAAGACCCGGCACTGCGGCGGCTGAACGCGGGCGCGCTGTCCGACCCGCGCGTGCGCATCGTCAACGCCGACGCGTTCCAGTGGCTGCAGGAGGGTACGGATTCGAGTGCCGCCGGGCCGCCCCAAGGCGCGAGGGCCCCCTCGGGGGGCAGCGAACCACGCGAAGCGGGGAGCGTGGGGGCACACGAAACTTTCGACGTGATCGTCGTGGACTTCCCCGACCCCACCAACTTCGCCATCGGCAAGCTCTACACCAACAGCTTCTACGCGCTGCTGGAGCAGCGCCTGGCCGCGAGCGGCTACGCCGTCGTGCAGACCACCTCGCCGCTGGTCGCGCGCCGCAGCTTCTGGACGGTGGTGCAAACCATCGAATCCGTGGGCCTGATGGCGCGGCCCTACCACGCGCATGTGCCGAGCTTCGGCGAATGGGGCTTCGTGATCGCCGGCCGCAGGCCCTGGCGCGCGAGCGCCGCGCTGCCCGAGGGGCTGCGCTTCCTCGACGCGCAGAGCCTGCCGCTGCTGTTCGACTTCCCGCGCGACATGGCGCGCGTGCCGGCCGAGGTGAACCGCCTGTCCAACCAGGTGCTGGTGCACGCCTACGAACAGGAATGGGGTGCGGTGACACATTGATGGACCGCCGCACTTTCCTGGCCACGCCCCTCGCGCTGCCGGCCTGCGCGCCGCGGCCCGGGCTCGAAGGCGGCTACACCGGCATCGCCATGGAGCGCGGCCATGCGCTGCGCGACCGGCTGGAAGGCGCCGCGCCCGCCGTCACGCACCGCACGCGCGTGGTGATCGCGGGCGGCGGCATCGCGGGGCTGGCCGCGGCGCGTGCGCTGCGGCTCGCGGGCGTTCACGATTGCGTGCTGCTGGAGCTGGAGGACGAACCCGGCGGCAACAGCCGCGCGGGCAGCGTGCGCGGCATCGCCTGCCCGCTGGGCGCGCACTACCTGCCCGTGCCCGGCGACCATGCGGGCGAGGTGCAGGACCTGCTCGAAGAACTGGGCCTGCGCCGCCGCGTGGCCGGCCGCTGGCAGTACGGGGGTGATGAGGGGCGCCACCTGTGCCACAGCCCGCAGGAGCGCCTGTTCCTGCACGGCCACTGGCAGGAAGGCCTGCTGCCCGTGCAGGGCGTGGGCGGGTCCACGCTGGCGCAGTACCGGCGCTTCTCCGCGCGCGTGGCCCAGCTCGCGCGCGCCGCGCCGTTCACCATGCCGTCGTTCAAGGGTTTGATGCAAAATCGGCCTCTGGCGCCCGTCCATCAAGCGCTGGACGCTATCACTTTAGATGCATGGCTGGCGCACGAGAGGCTCGACGACGCCTACCTGCGCTGGTACCTGGACTACTGCTGCCGCGACGACTACGGCGCCGGCAGCGCGCGCGTGTCCGCCTGGGCAGGCATCCACTACTTCGCGAGCCGCCATGGCTTCCACGCGCCGGGCGACGGAGAGGATGCGGAGCGCGAAGGCGTGCTCACATGGCCCGAGGGCAACGGCTGGCTTGCGCGGCGCCTGGCCGCGCTGGGCGCGGGCCAGGTGCGCTGCGGCACCGGCGTGCTGCGCATCGCCGAGACGCGCCACGGCGTGGAGGTGGACGCGCTGGACCACGCCAGCGGCCGCGTGGAGCGCTGGCAGGCCGATCGCTGCATCGTCGCGCTGCCCGCGTTCGTCGCCGCGCGCGTGGTGCAGCCCGCGCCCGCCTTCGTGCAAGAGGCCGCGCGCCGCCTGCAATGGGCGCCCTGGCTGGTCGCCAACATCCACATCGATGCCCCGCTGGCCGACCGCGAGGGCGCCGCGCCCGCGTGGGACAACGTGCTCTATTCAGACCCCGTGCCCGGCGGCCTGGGCTACGTGGATGCGGGCCACCAGCGGCTCGATCCCGGCGCGCTGCTCGCCGGGCCCACCGTGCTGAGCTACTACCAGGCCCTGGGCGGCCTGCCCGATGGCCGAGCGCTGCTCGCCGGGCGGCCCTGGACGCATTGGCGCGACGCCATCCTCGCCGCCCTCGCCGTGCCCCACCCCGACCTGGCCGGGCGCGCCACGCGCATGCAGGTCACGCGCTACGGGCACGCCATGTCCATCCCCGTGCCGGGCATGCAGGCGTTTTTGAGCCAAATCGGCCTCCAGCGCTTTCCAGTCAAGCGCTGGCAGCTATCGAACGGAGAGCGCGTGCCGCTGCCGCCCATGCCTGGCACCGCGCGCCTGCTGTTCGCGCACACCGACTGGTCGGGCTACTCGGTGTTCGAGGAAGCCTTCACGCGCGGACACGCGGCGGGGCTGGCGGCGGCGGGGTAGCAACCACGGCGGCCGAGGGGGCTTCGCGCGGGCGCCCGCGGCCGGCATTCAATTAGATATATCGTAAACAAATAGATATATCGAATTGGATGCCATGAAAGACCCTGAATTCCTCGACCTGCGCACCGGCCACCCCGCCACGCGGCGCGGCGGGCGCGTGTTCGGCCACGGCGGGCTGCGCCTCGTGCTGCTGCGGCTCATCGCCGACAAGCCGCGCCACGGCTACGAACTCATCAAGGCCATCGAAGAGCGCCTGGGCGGCAGCTACAGCCCCAGCCCCGGCGTGATCTACCCCACGCTCACGCTGCTGGAGGAGATGGGCCACGTGACCGTGGCCGCCGGCGACGGCGGGCGCAAGCTGCACACCGCCACCGCCGCGGGGCTGGAGCACCTGCAGGCCCACCGCGCCGAGGTGGACGAGCTGCTGGCCCGCATGGACAGCGGCGCCGCCATGCGCACGGGCCGCCACGCCCGCCCCGCGCCCGTGGAACGCGCCGTGGGCAACCTGCGCCAGGCCCTGCACATGCGCCTGGCGCGCGAGCCCATGGGCGACGCGCAGGCCCACGCGATCGCCGACGTGCTCGACGCCGCGGCGCGGCAGATCGAGCGCCTCTGAAAGAAAGGACGCCCTCATGAACGCAACCCCCGAACTGCTCGCCGCCCGTGCCCCGCAGCGCGTGCGCCACGAGCTGCGCCTGCGCAGCCTCACCGTGCAGAGCGCCGAGTGCATCACGCCGCACTGCGTGCGCGTCACCCTCGCGGGCGAGGAACTGGAGGGCTTTTACAGCCCCGGCTTCGACGACCACGTGAAGCTCATCCTGCCCGACGCGGCCACGGGCGCGCTGCACCTGCCGCGCTTCGACGCGCAGGGCACGCCCGGCCCGCAGGCGCCGCGCCCCGCGATGCGCGACTACACGCCGCGCCTGCACGACGCGGCGGCGCGCATGCTGGCCATCGATTTCGCCCTGCACGACGCGGGCCCCGCCACCGCCTGGGCGCTGCGGGCCGCGCCGGGCCAGCGCATCGGCGTGGGCGGGCCGCGCGGCTCGATGATCGTGCCGCTGGCGTTCGACGGCTACGTACTCGCCGGCGACGAGACGGCCCTGCCCGCCATCGCGCGCCGCCTGGCCGAGCTGCCCGCGGGCACGCCCGCGCTCGCGCTCGTCGAGGTGGACGGCCCGGCCGACGAGCAGCCCCTGCCCACGGCGGCCGATGCGCGCATCCGCTGGGTGCACCGCGTCGGCGCCGCGCCCGGCGACCCCGCACCGCTGCTGGCCGCGCTGCGCGCGCAGGCGCTGCCCGCGGGCGACGTGCACGCCTGGGTGGCCTGCGAGACGGGCGTCGCCAAGGCGCTGCGCGCGCACCTCGTGGGTGAGCGCGGCGTGCATCCCAAGTGGGTCAGGGCCTCGGGCTACTGGCGGCGCGGCAGCGCGGCCATGCACGAGGTGGTCGAGGAATGATGGAGAAAAATAGGCCTGCAGCGCTTGATTAGCAAGAATTTCAAGCTATCGAATAAAGAGCGGGCACCTACCTGCGGGCAGGAGGCAGAATCGGGGCAGATCCCCGATGCACGCGAGACACATGCCGCAGCCGCACCCCGTCTACCACCGCACGCCCCTGCCGCCGGGCGCGCGGCGCAAGGTCGGCTGGCTGATGCTGTGCTGGATGCTGATCGTCTTCAGCCCCTTCGTCGGCTTCGCGCTGCACGGCAAGGTGGAGGAGCGGGGCCTGGTCCTGGGCCTGTACTTCGCGCTGCTGCCGCTGTGCGGGCTGCTGGCGCTGCGGCGCCTGCACCGCGCCGGCCTGCGCCAGGTGCCGCCGGATGTGCTGGGCGAGTGGCGGCATGGCCGCCTGGTACCGCCCGAGGGCGCGCCGCCCGTGGCGCCGCCGCTGCGCTACGCCGGCCCGCGCCACTGGATCGAGCTGCGCGCCGACGGCGTGCTGGCGTCGCGCAGCGCCCTGCTCAACCTGAGCGGCGAGGGCGGCATTGCCGAGGCGATCGCCAGCCTGCGCGTGGCCGACGCCGCGGGCCAGTACTTCGTGCCGTGGGCGGCCATCGGCGGCTGGGAGATCGACACCGACGGCGACGGCCCCGACTTCCACCGCCTGCGGCTGCGCCCCGGGGGCTTCGTGCTCCTGCGCCGCTTCCGCGCCCGCACCGGGCCCGAGGCCGGCCTGCTGGACGGCGTGCGCTCCATCGGGCGCGTGCCGGTGCTGCTGAAGGACGACCTGGTGGCGTCCTGAGTCGCCAGGTCAGAGCATGAGCCCGTATGCCACCCCGTCGCGCCCCGGGTCGGCGCCGCCGTGCAGCCCATCGGGCAGCGCCTGCACGCCGTGCACCCAGGCGATGGTGTAGTTGTAGGGGTTGCGGTTGACCTGGTAGCCCTGGGCCTCCAGCGCGCGCGCGGTGTGGCGCGGGATGCGGTTGCACACGTCGATGGCGTTGCTGGTGGACGAGAAGCGCGGCGCGCTCACGGCGGCCTGCATCTGCATGCCGTGGTCGATCACGTTGAGCAGCACCTGCAGCACGCCCATGGCGATCTGCGTGCCGCCGGGCGCGCCGAGCACCACGTCGAGCCTGCCGTCCTTGAACGTGAGGGTGGGGCACGACGAGGTGAAGCGGCTCTTGCCCGGCCGGATGCTGCCCGCGCGGCCCGGGCGCGGGTCGAACACGCCCATGCAGCCGTTGTAGAGAAAGCCCATGCCCGGCGTGATCACGCCCGAGGGCATGGCGAGCGAGTGGGTCATCGAGACGCAGCTGCCGTCGCCATCGACCACGCAGAGGTGCGTGGTGTCGCGCGGCACGGGCGCGCCGGGGTTCACGCGCTCCACGCTGAAGCGCCGGCCCGCGCGGATCTGCGCGGCGGCCTCGCGCGCCATGTCCTTGGAGAGCAGCTGGTCGAGCGGCACGTCGAAGAAGCGCGGGTCGCCGATGTGGCGGTCCTTGTCCGACGTGGCCTTCTTCATCGCCTCGCAGACGATGCGCAGGTACTCGGGGCTGTTGTGCTCCATCGCGCCCAGGTCGAAGTTCTCAAGAATGTTGAGCATCTCCAGCAGCATCGCGCCGCCGCCCGGGGGCTGGTTGGTGGTCACCGTGCGGTCGCGGTAGCTGCCCACGAGGGGGACGTTCCTTTGCACCTCGTAGCGCGCCAGGTCTTCGAGCGTGATCAGCGCGCCGAGCGACTGCAGGTGCGCCACCATCTCGCGCGCCAGGTCGCCCTGGTAGAAGGGGTGCGATCCCTCGTCGGCGATCCGGCGCAGCACGCGCGCCATGCCCTCGTTGCGCAGCGGCGCGCCGATGGGCTTGGGGCGGCCGTCCGGGCGGCAGTAGAGCGCGCGGCCCTCCTCGCTGTACTGCAGGCGCTCCAGGTTGCCCACGCGGCCCGAGGTCGGCTCGTCGATCCAGAACGCGTGCATGCCGGGGCGCACGAAGAAGCCGTCCTGCGCCCAGCGGATCGCGGGCTCCACCACCTGCCTCCACGGCAGGCGGCCGTGGGCCTGGTGTATGGCCTCCAGCCCCTTGAGCGTGGCGGGCGTGGCGATGGACTGCGGGCCGATGTCGTTCACGCGGCCCTTGAGGATGAAGCCGAAGCCGTCGGGCGTCTCGCCTTCGAGCAGGTCTTCCCACATGTCCTCGCGCGCGGCCAGCGGCGCGGGCGAGTGGAAGTCGAAGTATTCGTGCACGCCCGCGCCGGGCAGGTACACGGCCGCGGTGCCGAAGCCCGCGATGCCGCACATCAGCGGGTCCACCACCGTCTGCGCGAGCGCGGTGGCCACGGCGGCGTCCACCGCGTTGCCGCCCGCGCGCAGGATGTCGATGCCCGATTCGGCCGCCTCGGGCTGCGGGCAGACCACCATGGCTTGCTTCTTCATGGCGCCGCTCCTCACTTGGCGCTCAGGTTCAGCGCGTCCAGCGCAGGGCCCCAGGCCTTGGCGTCGCGCACCGTGGTCTCCATGACCAGCGATGCCGGGCCCGAGACGGGCAGCACGCCCATGCTTTGCAGCTTGGCCTGCACCTCGGGGCTCTTGTGGAAGGCCTCGGTGGCCTTGTTGAGCCTGTCCACGATGTCGGCCGGCGTGCCCGCGCGCGCCACGATGCCGCTCCAGCCCATGTTGTCGAAGCCCTTCACGCCCAACTCGCCGGCCGTGGGCACGTCGGGCAGCTCGGCGGTGCGCCGGGGCGCGAGCACGGCCAGCGCGTTGAGCTTGCCGTTCTTGATGTGCGGCAGCGCCGTGCCGTAGACGGGCGCCATCACCTCCACCTGCCCGCCGATGGTGGCCATGATGCCGTCGGCCTCGCCCTTGTAGGGGATGTGCGTCATCGAGATGCCCAGCGCCTTGGACAGCAGCTCCACCGCCAGGTGCGTGGAATTGCCCAGGCCCGCCGACGCGAAGTTCAGCTTGCCCGGCGCGGCCTTGGCGCGCTCGGTCAGTTCCTTGAGCGTCTTGATGCCCGTGGCCGGGTTGGTCGAGAGCACGAAGGGCACCGTGGTCAGCATGGCCACGCCCGTGAAATCCTTCTCGGGCGAGTAGGGCAGGGGCTTGTAGGTGAACTGGTTGAGCACCATCAGCGACACGCTGCCGTACAGCAGCGTGTAGCCGTCGGCCGGCTGGTTCAGCACGCTCTGCGCGGCGATGATGCCGCCGCCGCCCGGCTTGTTCTCCACCACGATGGTGCCGCCGATGGCCTTGCCCGCATGCTCGGCCCACAGGCGCGCGATGGTGTCGCTGCTGCCGCCGGGCGCCTGCGAGACCACCAGGCGGATCGGGCGGCCGGGGTAGCTGCCCTGCGCCCACGCGGCGGTCGTGGCGGCGGCCGCCAGCGCGGCGCCCGCGAAGAGCTTGGAGAGGTTCTTGAACGTGGCTGGCATGGGCAATCCCTTCGGCGGCATGGCGGAAAAAACGATCGGCGCATTGTGGTGAAGCACCTCCCGGATGCCTAGTGAAAAGGCACAATGGCTGCATGAGGGTTTGTTCATGATTGGCGACGGCGCCTCCTGGGCGCGCCGGCTCAAGGTGCGGCACCTGGAGTCGTTCCTGGTGCTGGACGAGGCGGGCACGCTCACGCGCGCGGCCGAGCGCCTGCACATGACGCAATCGGCCATGTCGCACTGGCTGGCCGAGCTGGAGAGCGTGGCCGGCACGCCGCTGGTGGTGCGCGGGCGCAAGGTGCAGCTCACGCCCGCGGGGCATCTGCTCAAGCGGCTGGCGGTCAACGTGCTGGGCGACATCTCGCGCACCGGCCGCGAAATGCAGGCCGTGGCCCAGGGGCGCGTGCCGCGCCTGAACGTGGGCAGCGTCTGGGCCGGCATCGCGGGCGGGCTGCCCGAGGCGGTGAGCGCCTTCCAGCGCACGCACGCAGACGTGGCCGTCTCCATCCACGACGGGCCGTTCGACAACCTGCTCAAGGGACTGGAGGCGCGCGCGCTCGACGCCGTCATCGGCGTGCTGGACGCGCGCGCCCACCAGCCCGGGCTGGAGCACGAGGTGCTGTTCGAGGACCACGTGGCCATCGTCGTCGGCCAGGGCAGCAAGCACTGGGCGCACAGCGACGCGCTCAGCTTCCGCGACGTGCTGCATGAGCAATGGGTAATGCCACCCGGCGGCACGCTCACGCGCATGCAGATGGACGCCTTCCTGATCGAGCAGGGAGCGTCCTGGCTCGTGCCCCGGGCCGAGACCGCGTCGCTGGCGATGATGCAGGCCCTGCTGCACAAGGGCGACTACGTGGGCGTGTGCTCGGAGTCGATGGCCGACTACCAGGCCTCCATCGGCATGTTCCGCAAGATCAGGATCGAGTCGAGCATCCGCTTCGGTCCGATCACCGTGATGTGGAACCGCGAGCACGTCGCGGCCACGCTGCGCGACTTCATCGGCTGCCTCGTGGCGCATGCGCGCGGCGCAATTGCAATTGGCTAGATGATTTTTCGTGCCCGCAGGCGCTGGATATCCTTGGCCGTCAATCCAGCTTGCGTGAATACCGCTTCGTTGTGCTCGCCCGGCGCTGGCCCGATCGGCGGCACGGGCAGCGGGTACCCGGTCACGCGCGGGACGATGCAGGGCGCGGGCAGGGGGCCGCACTCGGCGTCCTCCAGGTGCACGATGGCGTTGCGGGCCTTCAGGTGCGGGTCTCGCAGGATGTCCTGCACCGTGTAGACCTTGCTGAAGGGGATGCCGCCCCGCTCCAAATGGCGCGCCAGTTCCTCGAAGTCGTGCGCCTGGAACCAGGCGACCAGCACCCTCTCCAGTTCATCCACGTGTTTCACCCGCTGCGGATTGGTGCTGAAGCGCGGGTCGGCGGCCATTCCGGGTTGTCCGACGATCTCGCACAGCCGCTTGAAAATGGGGTTGGAGGAGGCCACCAGCGAGAAGTGGATGCCGTCGCGGCTGCGGTACATGTTCGAGGGTGCGGTGTAGCTGGCCTGGTTCCCTGCGGGGCCGCGGATGATGCCCATCTGCTCGTACTCGACGGCCAGCGGGTCGAGCAGGCGCAGCAGCGCTTCCGTCGCTGACAAGTCGACCTCGGTACCCGGCATGTCTGGGTCTGCGCGCAGGCGTGCGACTTCCATCGCGATGGAAAAGGCGCAGAACAGCCCGGCCACGTAGTCGCCCACGGGGTAGTTGCTGTGCAGCGGCGTGCCGTCTTTTTCACCCGTCAGGTTGGTGAAGCCGCTCATGGCCTCGAAGATGCGGGCGAAGCCGGGGCGCGTGGCATAGGGCCCGGTCTGGCCGAAGCCGGTCAGGCGGACCACGATCAGCCGCGGGTTGGCGCGCCGCAGGGCCGCCAGGTCCAGGCCCCAGCGGTCCAGCGTGCCGGTGCGGAAATTCTCGACCAGCACGTCGAACCGCGCGATGAGCCGGAGGAACACGTCGCGCCCCTCGGGCTGGCGCACGTCCAGCGTGATACCGCGCTTGCCCCGGTTGGCCACCTTCCACCACAGCGGCACGCCATCCTTCACGGGCTGCAGGGCGCGCAGCGCGTCGCTGCCGTCCGGCAGTTCGAGCTTGACCACCTCGGCGCCATGGTCCGCGCACAGGGTGGCGCCGACGGGGGCCGCCAGCACCGTCGCCATGTCGAGGATGCGCACCCCGTGCAAGGCGCCATTGGATGAGGAGGGTGAGGTCATGTGCGGCTCGGCGAGGTGTTGCATGCCGCCGCAGTCTGATGCGTCCGGGCGGCGTGCGAAAGCGGTGTTCCACTGTGCAAAACGGCCTTGCCGGATTCATTGACGCCGGTGTGCGGCGGCCGTGAACATGTCGGCCAACCCCGTTCATTCCAACACGCCGTGGCCTCCATCCATTTGCCTGGATCCGTCGATCCGCACGACCTCAGTACCGACCGCCAGTTCGCGATGAACCTGGCGCGCGGCGTGCAGGTGCTGCGGGCGTTCTCGGCGCAAAGCGCGCTGCTGGGCAACCGCGAGCTGTCTGACATCACCGGCCTGCCCAAGGCCACAGTGTCCCGGCTGACCTACACGCTGAGTCTGCTGGGCCTGCTGGAGCGGGAGGCCGTGTCGCAGAAGTTCCGGTTGACCGCGGGCGTCCTGTCGCTGGGCCATCCGCTGCTGGCGAGCATGCCGGTGCGCCAACTGGCCCGGCCCTTGATGGTGGAGCTGGCACAGCGGTCGGGCTGCACCGTGAACCTGGGCATGCGCGACCGTTCCAACGTCGTCTATATCGATTCGATCCGGCCCCACGACGACAACGCGCACATGCCGGACATCGGTGCCACCTATCCGATGGTGGCGAGCGCCATCGGGCGCGCGCTGATCTTTGCAACGCCGAAGCAAGAGCGCACGGCGCTGCTGAACTTCCTGCGCGTGCAGGACGGCGAGACCTTCGCCAAGTACGCGAGTGCGCTCGAAGAAGACCGCAAGCGCTGGGAGAAGCACGGCTACTGCCATGGCCCGGGCTATTGGCGCAAGGAGGTCCACGCCATCGCCGTGCCGATCGCGCAGCGCAGCGGAGAGCCCGCGCTGGCCATGAACTGCACCCTGTACGCGCACCGCAATGCGGCGGAGTACCTGCCCAAGAAGGTGGTGCCCCTGCTCAAGGGCGCCGTACGCCATCTGGAGGCAGCGCAAGGGCTGCTCTGAATTCCATTCGCCACCCATCAACGACAGGAGACAACCCATGACACAGTACCGCCGCAGGCGCTTCACGATGGCCTTGTGCGCCGCCCTGGCTGCATTCGGCTTCGGCACGGCCCATGCCAGCGATGCCTTCCCCAGCCGGCCCATCCGGATCATCGTTCCCTACCCCGCGGGCGGTGTGGTGGACGCGCTGGCGCGGGTCGTGGGCGAAAAGCTGTCGGGCAAGTACGGGCAGCCTGTGATCGTGGAGAACCGGCCCGGTGCGGGAGGCAACATCGGTACGGAATACGTCGCCAAATCGGCAGCCGATGGCTACACGCTGCTGATGGCGTCGCCCTCCTTCGCCGTCGCGCGGCTGTTCCAGAAGTCGATCGGCTGGGACCCCGTGCGCGACTTCAAGGGCATCGCCTGCTTCGGCGCCATTCCCAACGTGATCGTGGTGCCACCGCAAGTGCCCGCCAAGACACTGCCGGAATTCCTGGCGCTCACCAAGGGCGGCAAGTCGCCGCAGACGTATGCCAGCTCGGGCATCGGCACCTCGTCCTTCCTGGCGGGCGAACTGCTGGTGCAAACCGCGCGCGTGCCGCTGACCCACGTGCCCTACAAGGGGCAGCCCGAGGCCATCACCGACCTGCTGGCGGGCCGCGTGGACATGATGCCCATGTCCACCTCGCTGGCGCTGCCTCAGATCCAGTCGGGCAAGCTGCGCCCGCTGGCCGTCACGACCCTGCAGCGCGCGCAGGCGCTGCCGGATGTGCCCACCGTGGCCGAAGCGGCGAAGCTGCCCGGCTACGAGGTCGCGACCTGGCTGGGGCTGCTGGCCCCGGGCAAGACGCCGCAGCCGGTGCTGAACCAGTTGTCGCAGGACGTCGCCGCGGTGCTGGCGCTGCCCGAGGTGAAGGCCAAGTTCCGCGACCTGGCCATCGAGGGCCAGCCGATGAAGGGGACGGATTTCGACCGCTTCGTTGCCAGCGAGGTGGAAACCTGGGCGCGCGTCGTCCAGCAGGCCGGCATCACGCCCAACTGAAGGGAGACATGAGATGACAGCAAATGCCTGCGCCGGCCGTCTCTTCGGCGATCACTTCCTGTCCAGGCTGCATGTGGACGAACAGGCCATGGTCGCCAACGTGCGCCGCCTGGCCAGAGACGCACTCGGCCCCCGCGCCGCCGAGGTCGCGCAGAGGGACGTCTTCGCCTGGGACAACTTCCGCCTGCTAGCCAGGGAGGGTGTGATCGGCACCGCCTTTCCACGCGAATACGGCGGCACCGATGCGCGGCAGGTGCTGCGCATCCGCATCATCGAAGAGCTGGGCCGGGTCTGCAGTGCGTCGGCCTCGCTCGTCACCGGAGCGGATCTGTCCTGCCGCGCCATCGTCGCGGGCGCGTCGAATGACAACAAGGCGCGGCTCCTGCCCGCCCTGTGCCGGGGCGATATCCAGGCCGCCTTCGCGCTGACCGAGCCCGGCGCGGGATCGGACGTGCGGGGCCTGTCCACCACGATCCGCCGCGAGGGGAACGATTACGTCATCAACGGCCGCAAGAAATTCATCACGCGCGGTACCACCGCCGACTGGTTCATGGTCGTGGGGCGCGCGGAGCATGCCCCGTCCTGCTTCATCGCCGTGCTGGTGCCGCGCGATGCGGCGGGCTTCGCCATCAGCCCCGAGGTGGGCAAGCTGGGCTGGGCGGGCGTGCCGATCTCCTCGCTGCAGTTCAAGGACGTGCGGGCCAAGGTCTCCGACCGCCTGGGCGCGGAGGGCGACGGTTTCGACCTCGCCCAGGACGCCCTGGTCCGTGCGCGCATGGGCCACGCCTCGATGGCGCTGGGGCGCGCCATCGGAGCGGTGGAAATCGCGACGGCCTACATGGTCGACCGCAGGCTGTTCGGCAAACCGCTGGGCGACCACCAGGGCGCGCAGTGGATGGTGGCCGACATGGTCACCCAGCTCGAAGCCGCCCGCGCGCTGGTGCATTTGGCAGCCGAGAAATACGACAGCGGCGACCCTGGCGCGGGCATCTTCGCCTCCATGGCAAAGCTGCAGGCCACCGACCTGGGCATGAAGGTCGTGACGGACGCGTTGCAGCTCACGGGAGGGCGCGGCTACCTGCAAGACTTTCCGCTGGAGCGATTCTTTCGCGACGCCAAGCTCAACCAGATCGGCGAAGGCTCCAGCGAAGTGCACAAGACCGTCATCGGCCGTGACGCCATCCGCCGCGTGCGCACGCTGGAACGGCATCCCTGCCTGAAATTCGAATCGCTGGAAGACTACTGAAGTGGCACGCGTGCGTTTCAGGCAGGGCGGGCCTGCATGAATCGGGGCGCGGGATGCCTTCTCGCTCGACCAGGCTGCCCAGCGCGCAGATGAGGGTGGGACGCCAGCTCGCCGAGCGACGGCACGGGAGACACGCAGGCTTCGGTGCCCTCGAACACCTGGCACCAGTGCGCTCGGTCTTGCCGCGCTCCAGCACGCGCACGCCGGCCAGGGGTGCGCTCATGCCGCCTCTCCGAACGCCACGAGCGTCCGGCCGCTGGTGGCGCCGGCCAGCTGGCGCTGCGCATGCGCCAGCACATCGGCCAGAGCGATCTCATGCACATCGGGCACAAGCGCGGCGAAGTCGGGCGCCCAGTCCTGCGCGAGCTTGTGCCACAGGCGCAGCCGCTCTTCCCACGTGGCGTTGGCGACCACGCCGAACAGGTGCACCCTGCGCATGATGAAGGGCAGCACGCTGCCGTCGAACGTATTGCCGGCCGCGTTGCCCACCGAGGCCACCAGCCCGCCGTCCTGCATGGAGCGCAGCAGCCAGGCGAGCGTGCCGCCGCCCACGTTGTCGATGGCCGCGGCGAACCGCGCTTTTTCCAGCGGGCGCGGGGGCGCGGGGGCGCGAGCGCGAGGCTGGCATCGAGCACATCGGATGCTCCCAGCGCGCGCAGCGCGTCCGCCTGCGCCGGGTCGCGCGTGAGAGCGGCCACGCGGTAGCCGGCGCGCGACAGGATGTGGATGGCCAGGCGCCCCACGGCGCCGCCCGCGCCGGTGACCGCGATCGGGCTGTCCCCGGGCCGCAGGCCCCAGGTCTCGAAGCGCTCCAGCGCCATCGCGGCCGTGAAGCCGGGCACGCCGATGATGGCGGCCTGCCGCGGCGTCAGCCCCTCGGGCACATGCTGCAGGTGGCGCGCGGGCACGCGCATGACTTCGGAGAGCCCGCCATCGAAGTCGATCCCGGTCTGGAAGCCGTGCACCAGCACGGCATCGCCGGGGCTGAAGGCCGCGTCGTCGGAGGCGACGACCTCGCCCACCGCCTCTATGCCCGGTATGCGCGGATAGCTGGAAATGATGCGGGCCTTGCCCAGCAGGGACAGGCAGTCCTTGTAGTTCATGCCCGCATAGCGGGTGCGCAGCGTGACTTCGCCGGCAGACAGCCGGTCGGCCGTGAGGGTCTCCAGGGCCGCGTGCGCCTGTCCGTCCTGCTGGCGCACGACGAGGGCGTGGAAGGGTGCGTGCATGGGTGGGCTCCTCGCGGTCAGATCACGCCTTCGGCGCGCAGGTCGGCCAGGTCGGCATCGGAGAGCCCGAACTGCGCATACACCTGCGCGTTGTGCTCCCCCACGGCGGGGCCGGTGCGCGGCATGGGCATGTCGCGCCCGGGAACGCGCGGCACGATGCAGGGGGCAGGCAGGCTGCCGTAGTCCGGATCGGGCAGGCGGATGATGGCGCCGCGCGCCTGGAAGTGCGGGTCGGCCGCGATGTCGCGGATGTCGTAGACCTTGCTGAAGGGAATCTCGTGCCGCTCCAGCAGGGCCGCGATGTCCGCGAACGGCCGCTGGTGGAACCACTCGGCGATGCCGTTGTCGAGCGCGTCCAGGTGGGCGATGCGCAGCGTCGCGGTGCAAAAGCGCGGATCCGCGAGCCACTCGGTGCGCCGAGCTTTTTCACCACCCATGCACGTTCCGAGGCGCTGTTCCAGGCGCAGATCGATGCGGTGCTGCAATCCAACGCGCGTGCGGTGGTCACGGCCATCGGCCTGCGCGCCAGCCTCATCGCGCAGGCGCGCAGCCGCGGCAAGCTGACCATGTCGCTCGTGGGCACCGAGCGGCATGCGCGCAAGGCCCTGGACATGGGGGTGGACGTGCTCGTGGCGCAGGGCTACGACGCGGGCGGGCACACGGGGCCGATCGGCACGCTGTCGCTGCTGCCGCAGATCGTGGAGGCCGCGCAAGGCAAGCCGGTGCTGGCCGCGGGCGGCATCGCCACGGGCGCCCAGGTGCTGGGCTGCATCGGCGCGGGCGCGCAAGGGGCGTGGCTCGGAACGCTGTGGATGGCGGCGCGCGAGAACCATACCCCTCCCGCCCTGATGCGGCGCCTGATCGACAGCGGCAGCGATGACACGGTGATCTCGCGCGCCCACAGCGGCAAGCCCTGCCGGGTGGTGCGCAGCGCGTGGATCGATGCCTGGGACGAGCCCCAGGCACCCGCTCCGCTGGGCATGCCCTACCAGCAGGCGCTGACGGGGGATGTGTTCGCATCGATCCATGAACACGGCGATGCCGCGCTGATCTACGAGGCAGCGGGCCAGAGCGTCTTCGGCATCACGCGCGAAACGACGGTGGCCGCGCAGATGGAGCAACTGGTTTCCGAGATGCAGGCGGCCTGGAGGCGCCTGGGCGCGTTCGTCACGGCATGACCCAAGGGCCGCGAGGAAACGCGCATGCATGTGTCGGGAACTCCCTAGACCTTGGGAGCTTCCGGCTTCGAACGAGTTCTCACAGCTCGACGGCCTGGATGCGGTTGCGCCCCGCGCGCTTGGCCGCGTAGAGCCGGGCGTCGGCCTGCTCCAGTAGTTCCTGCGCGCTGGCGTGGCCCTGCGCCAGGGTGGCGACGCCGATGCTCACCGTCAAGGTTTTCCCCCCGGCCAGGGCATTGGGCAGGGCAAGCCGCGCCGTGGCCTGGCGGATGCGCTCGGCCACTCTGCATGCGTCCCCGGCGGCGGTTTGGGGCAGCAGGCAGGCGAACTCCTCGCCGCCATGGCGCGCCGCCAGGTCGGTGGGCCGGGTCACCGTTTTCCGCAGCACCTGGGCGACGGCGCGCAGGTAGTCGTCCCCCGTGGCGTGCCCGTAGTGGTCGTTCACGCTCTTGAAGTGGTCCACGTCCACCAGCAGCACGCTCAGCGGCGAGCCCGTGCGCTGCCGGCGTGCGTGCTCGCGCTGCAGCGCCAGGTCGAAGGCCCGGCGGTTGGCCAGGCCGGTCAGGCTGTCGGACAGGCTCAGCTGTTCCAGGCTCTGGTTCAGCTGCCCCAGGTTCCGGTTGGCCGCCTCCAGGGCCTGCTGCTGCTGCCGGATCTGCTGGTTGCTCCCGGCCAGCAGGCGCGCCATGCGCCGGTAGCGCATGAAAGCCAGGCCGAACACCAGCACCAGCACGGCGGCCGCCACGCTGGCGGCTTGCAGGATGGTGCGCTGGCCGCGCTGCGCCATGTAGCGCTCGAGGAACTGGCGCTCGCCATCCTCGTGCGCGGTGATGGACGCCGAGACGTCCAGGGCGGCCAGGTAGCGGTCGAACGCCGCCACGATGCGCTGGTGCTGCGGCGAGGGACTGAAGTAGAAGCGGTAGGCGCGCGGGTCCTCGCGCAGGGTGTGGATGACCTCCAGGTCGAAATACTCGTACCGGTAGCGATCCTCGGTGAACATGCTGCGGTTGAACACGGCAACGTCGATGGAGCCATCGCGCACGGGCCGGTACAGGCCTTCGTTGCTGGCCGGGGCGTAGATGGCCAGCTGGGCGGCGGGAACAATGTTCCTGAGCGCGGCCTCCAGCGCCACGCCCTTGATGGTGCCGACACGGTAGTGCGCCAGGTCGCCCAGGCCGTGCACCGACAGGTGCTGCCCCTTGCGGGCGATGACGGCGTAGTAGCTTTCGTAGTACGGCCGGGTGAACAGGCCCAGCCTTGCCCGTTCGGGCTGCAGGCTCAGCGGCATGAAGACATCGGCGCGGCCCGCCTGCACCTGCTGCAGCTTGTCCGCCAGGGTCAGGCCCTGGTCGGGAACGATCTCGTAGCGCAGGCCCAGCTCCCTGGCGATGAAGCACCACACATCGACGCTGATGCCGGTGTAGGTTCCCCTGCCCTGGTCGTAGCGGGCCATGGGCGGCGCGTCGGACGACAGCACGCGCAGCGGCGCCAGCGCCCGGAATTCAGCCTTCTCCTGGGGGCTCAGCGGCACCGGCTGGCGCAGGTGGATGTGCTGTGCGCCCTCGCAGGCCAGGGCCAGAGCAGGGGCCGTGCCGCACAGCGCGGCCCACAGCGCGCGCCGCAGTACGCCCAGCCCATACCGTTTCCAGCCCATCAGTCAGCGCCCATGGAATTCAGGGCGACACGCGAGGACTTGTCCGGCGCCGCCTTGGTAACAAAACATGCGATTGTCGCTGGAGCCGGCGCACCCCGGCATTCCCGCCTGCGGCCGCGTCGATTCAGCACGAGGGCCGCGCGCGTCTGCGGCGCCGGGCGGCAAGCCGCAGCAGCTCCAGCCAGGCCAGGCACAGCGCCAGCACGGTGGCGATCGCAGCCAGGGTCGGCAGGCCCGCGCCGGCCAGGCCCATCAGCTGGCGCAGGCCCGGCAGGGCCAGCACGGCCGCCAGCAGCAGGCCCACGGCCGCCGCCATGGGCAGCAGCCAGGGGTTGGCGGCCGGCCCGCGCCGCCACAGCGGCCGCGCCGGGTCGCGGTGCGCGAGGATGAGCAGCAGCACGCACGGCACCAGGGCGCCCAGCACCACGGCCCGCCCCTGGGCCACGCTCCAGCCCTGGGCCTGCAGCCAGGCCTGCGCCGCGAGCAGCACGGCGGCGATCCCCAGGCCCTGCACCATGGGCAGCAGCAGCGCGCCCGGCGCGAAGGGCGAGTCGTCCACGGGCCGCGCGGGGCGCCGCATGATGTCCGCCGCCTCGGGCTCGGCCTCGAAGACGATGGAGCAGGCTGGGTCGATGAGCAGCTCCAGCACCACGATGTGCACCGGCAGCAGCAGCACCGGCCAGTGCAGCAGCGTGGGCGCCAGCGCCAGCGCGACGATGGGCATGTGCACGGCGAACACGAAACGCGTGGCCTTGCGCACGTTGTCGTCGATGCGCCGGCCCTGGCGGATGGCGGCGACGATGTGGGCGAAGCTGTCCTTGAGCAGCACCAGCGCCGCCGCCTCGCGCGCCACGTCGGTGCCGCGCTCGCCCATGGCGATGCCCACGTCCGCGGCCTTGAGCGCCGGTGCGTCGTTCACGCCGTCGCCGGTCATGGCGACCACGGCGCCGTCGGCACGCAGCAGCTGCACCAGGCGCAGCTTGTGCGCGGGCTTGAGGCGCGCGCACAGGTCCACGCGGCGCAGGCGCTCGCGCAGCGTGGCGTCGTCCAGGGCCTGCAGCTCGTCGCCGGTCAGCACCTCGGGGTGCCCGGGCAGGCCCACCTGCCGCGCAATGGCGCGCGCCGTGGCCGGGTGGTCGCCCGTCATCATCACCACGCGCACGCCGGCGCTGCGGCATTGGGCCAGCGCCTCGGGCACCTCGGGGCGCGGCGGATCGGCCAGCGCCAGCAGGCCCAGAAACTCGAAGTCGAAATCGTGCTGGCTCGGCGGCCAGGACTGCGCCTGGCCCGCCCCCACCCAGTGCCCGCGCGCCACGGCCAGCACGCGCAGGCCGCCCTCGGCCAGGGCCTCGACCTGGGCGCGGATGGCGCCGCGGCGCGCCTCGTCCAGGTGGCACAGGTCGGCCACGGCCTCGGGCGCGCCCTTGGTGGCCAGCAGGTGCCGGTGGGGGGCGCCGGTGGCGTACACGCGCGTCATGGCCAGGATCTCGCCCGAGAGCGCGTACTCGAACACCGGCTCGCGTCCGTCGTGCACGTGCTCCGTGCCCTGCAGCCAGTCGTGGCCGAACTGCTGGATGGCCTTTTCCATGGGGTCGAACGGGTCGCCCGGCGTGGCCAGCATGGCGAACTCGACCAGCAGGTGGAAGTCCTCGGGCAGCTCGCCGGCCCCGGCGGCGCGCCAGTGCCCCGCGGGCGTCGCCAGCTCGGCCACGGCCATGCGGTTCAGGGTCAGCGTGCCGGTCTTGTCCACCGCCAGCACGGTGATGGCGCCCAGCGTCTCGACGGCGGTGATGCGCCGCGTGAGTACCTTCAGCTGCGCGATGCGCCAGGCGCCCAGCGCCAGGAACACGGTGAGGATCACCGGTATCTCCTCGGGCAGCAGGGCCATGGCCAGGGCGATGCCCGACAGCAGGCTGTCGAGCAGCGGGCGGCCGTTCCACCACCAGCCCAGCAGCACCTGGGCCGCGGCCAGCACCAGCGCCAGCGCCCCCAGGGCGCGCACCAGGCGGCGCGAGCGCTGCTGCAGCGGCGAGGGCGGCGCCTCGGTGGCGGCCAGGTCGGCGCCGATGCTTCCCACGGCCGTGCGGCCCGCCGTGGCGCAGACCCGCGCCAGGCCCGCGCCGCGCGTGACCACGGTGCTGGCGTACAGGCGCTGCCCGCCCGCGTCATCGGGCAGCTTGGCCACGGGCACGGACTCGCCCGTGAGCAGCGACTCGTCCACCTCCAGCTGGCCGTCCAGCAGCACGGCATCGGCGGCGATGCGGTCGCCCTCGTGCAGCACGAGCACATCGCCGCACACCACGTCGCGCCCGGCGATGTGCTGCTCCGCGCCGTCCCGCAGGACCAGCGCGCGCGGGGCCGAGAGGTCGCGCAGCGACTCCAGCGCGCGCTGCGTGCGCCGCTCCTGCACCAGCGTGATGCCGATGACCACGAACACGAAGCCGAGCAGGAACAGGGCCTCGCCCCGGTCGCCCAGCGCCAGGTAGATGCCGCCCGCGGCCAGCAGCATCAGGAACATGGGTTCGGTGAGCACCTCGCGCACGATGGCGGCGGTGGACTTCGGCGCGCTGTCCGGCAGCTGGTTGGGGCCGTCGCGCGCCAGGCGCTCGGCCGCCTCGCGGCTGCTCAGGCCTGGCAAGGGGGTGGCTGCGGCAGGTGGTCGGTCTGGCATGGGGCAGGGTGCCGGTAGGGTTTTGGGGCAGTGTATAAGTGCCGTCCTCCCTGTTGCGATGGACTTGCTTGATGGCCACGACCCACCCGCCCGCTTATTTCGAGGACCAGCACGAACGGCTGGATGCGCAGCTGCAGGCCCATCTGCTCGATGTGGTGGGCGCGGACTTCGGTGCCGCGCTGGAGCGCCTGCAGCGCTGGCGCGCGGATCTGGCGCGGCACATCGAGATCGAGAACACCCGCCTGCTGCCCCACGTGCCCCAGGGCGCCCGCTGGGCCGCGCGCGTGTACCTGCTGGAGCACGAGCGCATCGCACTGCTGGCCGATGAATACGCGCAGCGCGTGCAGGCCGCCGCCGCCCATCCCCCGCAGGGCGAACTGGCCCGGCGCCGCGCGGTGCTGCAGCTGCTCGATTCGGCGCATGCGCTGCGCCACGTGCTGGAGCACCACCACGAGCGCGAGCACCAGGGGCTGGCCCATGAGCTGCCCCTGGACCTGCAGGCCGCCGTGTGGGGCGGGCTGCGGGACGGCGGCGCGTAGGCGCATGCGTCAGACCTGCGTCTGCGCCCCGGCCACCCAGCGCAGGCCCTTGCCCAGGCTGAGGTAGTAGTCGCCCTGCGGGCTGATGACGACGGCGCGGCGTGCTTCGGGGTGGGAGAAATAGCGCCAGCCGTGGGCGCGTTCCTGCGGCCCGGCGTCGTTGGGCACGGCCTGCATGCCGTGGTCGAAGCCGCCGGCGCTGCGGATGCTGGCCTGCTGGTGCCCGTGCCCGTGCCCACGGTCGCGGCCATGGTCTGCGGCGAGCGCGGGGCTGGCGGCGGCGGCCAGCATGGCCATCGTGGCGAGAATGGCGGTGGTGCGCATGGTGATCTCCTTCGCTGGATGGATTGCAGTCGCGATCGACTGTGGCTGCAGTCTGCGCCGGGGGCGGTGAACCGGTGCTGAATGCCGGGTTCATCCGCCGTTCACGCGCCGCCGAACCGCCCCAGCCCCAGCTGCACCAGCGCGCCGCCGCGGCGCAGCAGCCACAGCGCCTCCAGCCCCAGGCGCTGCGCCAGGGCCAGGCCTTCGCCGGGGCCGGCCACCAGCAGCGCCGTGGCCCAGGCGTCGGCGTCCATGCAGCTCGGGGCGAGCACGGTGACGCAGGCCACGCCGTTGTTCACCGGCGCGCCGCGGCGCCCGTCCATGCTGTGCGCCAGGCGCGCCTGGCCCACCCGCACGAAGCGCCGGTAGTCGCCCGAGGTGGCGACGGCCAGGTCCTGCAGTTCGATCACGCCCTGCGCGCTGCGGCGGCCCTCCAGGGGGCTCTCCAGCGCCACGGCCCAGGGGCGGCCGCCGGCCTGGGGGCCTAGGGCGCGCAGCTCGCCGTCGAGCGCCGCCAACGCGTGGCGCACGCCGTGCCGCTGCAGCACGTCGCACATGCGGTCCACCGCGTAGCCCTTGGCGATGCCGCACAGGTCGAGCTGCAGCGGGGCGTGCTTGCGCGCGCGGCCCGCGGGCAGGTCCAGCTCCAGCGCCTGGTGCGTCGGCGGGCGGGGCGCGGCATGGGCGGCCCGGGCGGCGTGGATGGCCTGCGCGTCGGGCGCATCGCGCGCGGCGCCAAAGCCCCAGGCATCGACGAGCGCGCCCACGGCGGGGTCGAAGGCGCCACCGCTCAGGCGGCAGGCTTCCAGCGCGCGGGCGAGCACCTGCAGCATTTCGGCGGGCAGGTCGGTCCAGGCGCCGGCGGGTGCGCGGTTCAGGCGCAGCAGGTCGCTGTCCGGCTGGTAGGGCGACATCTGCGCGTCCACCTGCGCCACGGCGGCCTGCAGGGCGGCATGCAGCGCCCGGCGGTCCATCCCCGCGGGCGCGTCGCAGCCGACCGACCAGCGCGTGCCCATGGTGGGGCCGTGCAGCTGCAGGCGCGCAAGGGGCGCGCCGGGCTCAGAACAGGTCTTCGGCATAGCGCCCCCTGGCCTTGAGCTCGCGCACGCTCAGGCCCAGCGTGCCCAGGATGTCGTCCAGCACCTGCGCCACGGCCTGCGCCATGGGGCGGCTGCCGCACACGCGCACGACGGCACCGCCGGCCAGCAGCGCGCGCAGGCGCTCGCGGTCGCGGCGCAGCGCGTCCTGCACGTAGCCGCCCCCGGGAACGCGCGAGAAGGCGGTCCGCACGCTGGCCAGGCGCCGCTCGCCGAGCCAGCGCTGGATCTCGGGCTCGAAGTAATAGTCGCGCGCCGGATCGCGCGCGCCGAAGTACAGGTGCATGGCCGTGCGGCCGCCGTTGCCCCGGATGAAGCCCGCCAGCGGGGCCACGCCCGTGCCCGCGCCGATCAGCAGCACGCTGCGCGGCCGGCCCTGCAGGGCAAAGCCCGGGTTGCCGCGGATGAAGGCCTGGGCGGTGTCGCCCGGCCGCAGGCCCAGCAGGTGCGTGGAGCACAGGCCGCCGGGCCACTGGCGCACGCAGATCTCGAGGAAGCCGTCCGCGCTGCCGGAGGCCAGCGAGTAGTAGCGCGGCACGGCGCTGCCCGGCGCCACGATGCCCACCAGGTCGCCCGCCGCGAAGCGCGCCAGGCCGAGCCCGCGCAGGCGCTCGTGCCATGGCGGCCGCGGCCAGGAGAAGCGCAGGATGGCCGTGGGGCGGCCGTCCTGCCCGGGGTAGTCGCGCCGCGACACCAGCGTGAGCGCCGTGGTGGGCGGCAGGCGCGGCCGGTAGTCGACCGCGAGCGGCTCGCCCAGCGCCTGCGCCAGCGCATCGCCCCAGCGGGCGAACTGCTGGCTGGACTGCTGGTGTATGCACTCCAGCGGCAGCAGCGCGGGCCAGCCCTGGGCGCGCAGCGCCTGCTCCATGGCCTGGGCGAAGGCGCAGAAGGCAGGGTACTGCCGGTCGCCGAAGCCCAGCACCGTCACCGGCACGGCGCCTGCGGCCTGCGCGGCGATGCGCTGCAGGGCATGGCGCGCGTGCGTGGGGGGCTGGCCCTCGCCGTAGGTGGCGGCCAGGATGAACACCTGCCGGGTGGCGGGCGTGGTCTGGAAATGCTCCAGGCCCGTGCTGTGCACGCGATGGCCGGCCCGCACCAGCGCGCCGTGCAGTGCCTGGGCAAAGCCCCAGGTGCTGCCGCCCTCGCTGGCGACGAAGATCAGCACGTCGGCTTGCTGCGGCGGGCCGTTGTCCGCGATGCGCACCGCGCCCTGCCGCTCCTGCCACCAGATCAGCACGCCGGTGGCCCAGAACAGCAGCACGCTCAGGCCCGACAGGCCCAGCGCCACGGCCCAGGGCCAGGCGCTCTCGCCCGTGTGCAGCACGCGCGCCCAGTCGTCGATGCGCCGGGCGGCCGTCGCGTCCTGCCAGGCCAGGGTCTGGCCGCTGTAGCGGTCCATCCAGCCCTGGCCCTGGCGCGTGGTGACGCTCCAGGCGTCCTCGGGGTCGGTGGCGTCGGGCAGGTTGAGCCTGCGCAGGTCGCCCACGCGCAGGTCCTGCAGCAGCGGAATCCGTTCGGGGGACAGCGGGGCGGCGCCGTCGGCGGCGGTGGACGCCACCTCGGGCTCGGCCTCGGACTCGAGCGCCACCAGCCCCAGCGTGGACGCGCTCATGTACAGCGCCGTCACCGATGACAGGCACAGCACCGCCAGCACCACCCGGCCCGCGAGCACGTGCAGGCGCTGCGCCAGCGTGCCGCGCACCCGGCCCGCCAGCTGCCGCCAGCCGCCCATGCGGCGCAGCAGCAGCACCAGGCCAGAGACCGACAGCAGCGCCATGGCCAGCGCCGCGCCCGCCGCGCCCCAGCGCCCGGCGTCGCCCAGCAGCAGGGCGCGGTGCAGGTTCTTGACCCAGCGCGGCATGCCCGACGGCTGGTACGGGCCGAGCAGCTGTCCGTCGGCCGGATCGACGAACATCGCCTGCGCCTGCTCGCCGGAAAAACCGAAGGCGGCGATGGCGCCTGACGGAAGGCGGCGGATCTCCTCCACGCCCGGCATGCCGGCCTGCACCCGCTGTGCCAGCGTGGCCACGGGCAGGCCGGGCGCGGCGGCCGGGGCCTGCCAGGCCTGCTGCACCGGGTCGATGGCCAGCAGCGCGCCCGACAGGCCCAGGACCATGGTCAGGGCGCCCAGGGTCAGGCCGAGCCAGCGGTGGACGGATTTCCAGCCCATGGTCATTGCAGCTGGTAGGTCAGCGACTGGATGTACTGCCTGCCCGGCTGGGGCTTGCCGGCGTTCTGCGTGGTCAGGGGCAGGCGGATCTCGCCGGGGCTGTCGCGCATGTCCTCCGCGGCGGCATCGACGCGGATCTCGTAGCCGGCGTCGATCAGCGCGTCGGCCAGGTCGGCCGTCACCTTCAGCGTGCGCCCCGCGCCCACGCTGGCGCCGGTCACGCCGTTCAGGCGCCTGGCGTCGCCGGCGGACAGGCGGTTCCAGTCCGACAGATGCTTGTAGTACTTGGCCTTGCCGCCAGCCACCCACAGCGTGCCGGCGTAGGTGCCCTTGGCGTCGGTGAGGTAGACGGCGAGGTAGGCGCCGTCGCCGCCGTAGTTCTTGAGCTGGGTGGTCAGGGTGACCTGGCGCGCCTGGCCCAGGGCGGGCAGGGCGAGCGCGCAGGCGGCGGCGATGGTGGTCAGCAGGGGTTTGGTGGACATGCGGAATCTCCGGTACGGGAGGGTTATTCGGTCTGGCCGCGCTCGCGGCGGCGCTCGTGGTCGCGCCGTTTCATCTTGAGCACGCGCAGCGTCTCGGGGTCGAGCCGGGCCTTGAAGGCGCGCCCCTGGGCATCCTGGCCGCGGATCTCGTAGCAGCCGTCGTCGATCTTCAGGCGCTGCACCTGCCAGCCCTGGCGCGCCGCGTGCTGCAGCACGGCATCGCGTGGCTGCCAGCGCCCGACGGGGGCATCGCAATCGTCGTCGGCCAGCACCGGGGAGGCCGTGGTGCCCAGGGACAGGGCGAACAGGCAGGGGATGAGGGATTTCATGGTCGAGCCCTTTCTTTGCAAGCGGAACCAGGTCGTTGGGCGAAGGCGCTAGCGCCGCGCCGCCGGGCGCGAAGGCCACATGCGCCGCAGCGTGTCGTCGCGCACCAGGTGGTGGTGGTACAGCGCGGCGCCGGCGTGCAAGCCGATCAGCAGGAAGCCGATGTCGCCGATGAAGCCGTGGATCTGCTCCAGGTTTTTGCCCAGCGCCTTGTCCGCGCCGATCAGGGGCGGCAGTTGCAGCGCGAAGAATGGGATCGTCTTGCCCTTGGCGGAGAGCGTGAGCCAGCCCAGCACTGGCAGCACCAGCAGCAGCCCGTACAGCGCCACGTGCATGGCCGTCGCCAGGCGATGCTGCCAGGCGGGTGGCGCAGGCGTGATCGGTGGCGCGCGCCAGGCCAGGCGCAGCGGCAGGCGGACCAGGACGAGGGCGAGCACGGCCAGGCCCAGCGTGAAGTGCCATGTTTTCATCAGGTCGTGGGCCGCGCTGCCCTTGGGATAGATCCCGCGCAGCTCGATCAGCGCATAGACGGCGATCAGCAGCGCCAGGGTCACCCAGTGCACACCGATCAGCAGGGGGTGGTAGCGGTTGTCGAGCGGTTTCATGGTCTCTCCAATGGGGGCATGCGGCTTCGCAGTCCAAAACATAACTGCGTTTCCGGCCTCGGCCTGTTGCACGGGGTCAACGCATGGCGAACGATTCACGGTGCAGCCGCCAGGGTCGCGCGCCGCCGGCGTGCGCGGCGAGCAGCTCGCCCAGGCCCTGCGGGCCGCAGAACCAGATGTCCAGCGGCCCGGCCGTGGCCTCCAGGGCCCGGGGCGTGAGACGCTGGCCGCGCGCGTCGTCGTGCACGCTCAGCTGCACGGGCGGCTGGGCCTGCGCGCACAGCTGGCGCAGGCGCGGCAGCAGCGGGTCGCGCGCCGCGTCGCGGGTGCAGTAGTGCATGTGCACGGGCTGCGCATGGGCGAGCGCGGGGGCCGCGCCCGGCTGGCGCGCCTCCAGCAGCGCCAGGAAGGGCGTCACGCCCACGCCGCCCGCCACCCATATCTGCCGGCGCCGCCGGCGGCCCCGGCCGTCGAAGCGGCCGTAGGGGCCTTCGATGTCCACGCGCTGGCCCGCGCGCAGGAGCTGTCCCAGGGTGCGGGTGTAGTCGCCCAGCGGCTTGATCACCAGGCGCAGCAGCGGCTCGCCCGCCTCGCTCGTGCCCAGGCTGCCGGGCGCGCTGGCGATGGTGAAGGGGTGCTGCCCCTCGGCGCGGTTGAAGCGCACGAAGGCGAACTGCCCCGCGCGGTGGCCCGGCCAGCTGGCGGGCAGGGCGCAGACCACCTCGACGGGTGCGAGCGGGCCGCCGTCGCCGAGCGCGCGCACGGCATGGATGCGCCCCTGGTGGCTGCGCGCGCGGCCGATCCGGCCCGCCAGCGACCAGAGGGCCGCCAGGCTGCCCAGCGCCAGCAGCGTGCCCATGAGCAGGCCCAGCGGCAGTGCCCAGAAGGCCAGCGGTATCAGGGCCGCCGTATGCAGCGCCAGTGCCAGAAAAAGGATGGGCATGGCGCGGTGCAGCAGGCGCCAGGGCCGGTAGGACAGCAGCCGGGTCAGCAGCGTGACGGCCACCATGGCCAGCAGCAGGTAGAAGGCCCATTCGCCCAGGTCCTTGGCGAAGCCGCGCGCGTCGGTGAGCCAGGGCAGCACGGCGTCGTGCCCGGGCTTGCCGGCGCGGCCCCACAGGGCCTTGATCCAGCCACTCGATTCCTTGGCGCCCCAGTGCGCGATGGCCGTGACGGCCGCGCCGATGCCCGCCCACTTGTGCAGGCGGTAGACCTGGTCCATGCCGCCCAGCGGGCGCTCCAGCCAGGGCAGGCGCAGCGCCAGCACCATGGCCAGGGCCATCAGGCCGATGCTCCACAGCCCCGTGAGGTACAGGGCATGCTGGCGCAGCCGCCACCATCCCGAGGCGACGCCCTGGGCATCGACCAGCGGCTGCACGCCCAGCCCGGCCACCGCCATCCATGCCAGGCCGATGACCAGCAGCCAGGTGCCCAGGACCGCTTTGATGCGCATGACGTTCTCCTCGTGGTGGATGGGGTGGTGCCTCAGCGGCGGGTGCGGGTGCTCTCCACGGCGCCGGTGGTGGCGTTCACGTACAGCTTCACGCGTTCGCCCTGGGCGTTGCTGGCCTTGACTTCGTAGCGGCCGTGGTCCCATTCGATCTCGCGGATGTCGCGGTAGCCGGCGGCCTCCACGCGGTCGTAGACGTCGCGGATGGTCAGTTGCGCCGCCGTGGGAGCGGTGGCGGCCGCGGGGGCCCGTGCCGCCGGCGTGGCCGGGGCCTGTGCCTGGGCGATGCCCCAGGTCACGGCGGTGCCGGCGGCGAGGGCGGCGAGGAAGCGGCGGATGTTCTGTGGCATGGCGATGACTCCTTGGTGGATGGCCCGGCACGGTGCCTGGCCTGCCGGGAATTCTCGAAAAATCACCCTGAACCCTTGCTGAAGGCGGCATTCATCGGCGGTTCATCGCGCGGTGCGTATAAGGTAGGGCCATGTACCGCCGTACCGCCACACTGCTCGCACTCGTCCTCGGCACCCTGGGCGCCGGTGGCACGCTGCATGCCGACGAGCGCGACCACGAACTGGCCCGCGAGGCGCTGCAGCAGGGCCAGGTGCTGCCGCTGCGCCAGGTGCTGGACAAGGTCGAGCGCGAATACCAGGGCCAGGTGCTCAAGATCGAGTTCGAGCGCGACGACGGGCGCTACGTCTACGAAATCCGCCTGCTGCAAAAGGACGGACGCATGGCCAAGCTCAAGGTGGACGCGGTCGATGGCCGCGTGCTGAAGATCAAGCGCAAGGGAGACCATTGATGCGGATCCTGGTCGTGGAGGACGAACCCACCCTGTGCGCGCAGCTCGTGCAGGCCATCGCCGGCGCCGGCCACACGGTGGAGTCCGCCGGCGACGGCGTGCAGGCCCATTACCTGGGCGACGTGGAGAGCTTCGACGCCGTGGTGCTCGACCTGGGCCTGCCCCAGCTCGACGGCCTGTCGGTGCTGCGCCGCTGGCGCGCCGCCGGGCGCAACATGCCGGTGCTCATCCTCACGGCGCGCGGCAGCTGGCAGGACAAGGTGGCCGGCATGGACGCGGGCGCCGACGACTACCTGGCCAAGCCCTTCCACATGGAGGAACTGCTGGCGCGCCTGCGCGCCCTGTTGCGCCGCGTGGGCGAGCACGCCAGCGCGCAGTGGCAGTGCGGCCCGATCTGGCTGGACACGCGCCAGATGCGCGTGCTGGTCGATGGCCGGCCGCTCACGCTCACCAGCCATGAGTTCAAGCTGCTGTCGCTGCTCATGCAGCGCAAGGGCGAGGTGCTGTCGCGCACCGAGCTGGCCGAGCACATCTACCCGCAGGACAGCGAGCGCGACTCCAACACCATCGAGGTCTTCGTGGGCCGCCTGCGCAAGAAGCTGCCCGAGGGCTGCATAGAAACCGTGCGCGGCCTGGGCTACCGGCTGGTGGACGTGGACGGCGGCGCATGAAGGGCGACGGAACGTGTTGATGGTCTTTTCATGGTGCCCGCAAGGCAGCAAAAAGCCGCAATCTAGGCGCGCGCCGCGGGCCATGCTGGCGGCCTGGGCAAGGTGCGCAACGACGAGTGCGGCTTTTTGCTGCCTTGCCCGAAGGGTTGCCCCGCAAAGGCAGCGTCTGCGGCGTTGCCCATCCTCGCCGCACATCAGTGCGGCTTGCGGTGGGCGCCTTGCATCCACTGCCTTTGCGGGGCAACGGGCACCATGAAAAGACCATCAACACGTTCCCTGCGCCTGCGCCTGCTGGCCGGCACGCTGGCCTGGGTGCTGTTCAGCATCGCCGCCGCCGGCTGGGGGCTGCGCACCCTGTTCCTGGACCACATCACGCAGCAGCTGCAGGCGCAGCTGGTGCTGCAGCTGGACCAGCTCAGCGCCGTGGTGGACTGGGGGGCGGACGGACAGCTCGTCGTGTCCCCCACGGCGGAAGACTCGCGTCTGAAGCAGCCGCTGTCGGGCCTGTACTGGCAGATCGACCGCCTGGGCGACGAGCCGCGTGCGGCCGTGGCGCGCTCGCGCTCGCTGTGGGACCAGACGCTGGCCCTGCCGCCCGCGCCCGAGGGCTACCCCGCCCGGGGCTACCGCGTGCTCTCGCTGCACGACGCCCAGGGCCACCGGCTGCTGGCCGTGGCGCGCACGCTGCAGCTGCCCGACGATGCCGCCCCGCCCCTGCGCCTGGTGGTGGCGGGCGACCAGGCCCTGCTGGCCGAGCCGCTGCAGGGCTTCACCCGCATGCTGCTCATCGCCCTGGGCGTGCTGGCCGCCGGCCTGGCGCTGGCCGTGGTGCTGCAGCTGCAGCTCGCGCTGCGCCCCCTGCAGCTGCTGCGCCAGCGGCTGGCCGCCGTGCGCGGCGGCGCCGCCGCGCAGCTGCAGGGGCCGTTCCCGCAGGAGCTGCAGCCGCTGGTGACCGAGTTCAACCGCGTGCTGGCCGAGAACGCCGACATGGTGCAGCGCGCCCGCACCCAGGCCGGCAACCTGGCGCATGCGGTGCACACGCCGCTGTCCGTGCTGGCCAACGCCGCCGCCCAGGAGCCGGGCCCATTGGGCGCGCTGGTGCGCGAACAGGTGGACGCCGCGCGCCGCCAGGTCGACTACCACCTGGCGCGTGCGCGCGCCGCCGCCGCCGTGCGCGCCACCGGCCTGGCCACGCCGGTGCTGGAGCCCGTGCGGGCGCTGCTGCGCACCATGCAGCGCCTGCATGCCGGGCGCGGCCTGACGTTCAAGCTCGCCCAGGGCGCGCAGGACGCGGCGTTCCGCGGCGAGCCGCAGGACCTGTACGAGCTGCTGGGCAACCTGATCGACAACGCCGGCAAATGGGCGCGTTCACGCGTCGTGGTGGACGTGCGGCGCGAAGGGGGCCAGCTGTGCTTCACGGTGGACGACGACGGCCCCGGCATCCCCGAGGCCGAGCGCGAGCGCATGTTCGAGCGCGGCGTGCAGCTCGACGAACGGCGCCCCGGCTCCGGCCTGGGCCTGGACATCGTGCGGGCCCTGGCCGACACCTATGGCGGCAGCGTGCAGGCCGGGCAGTCGCCCCTGGGCGGCGCGCGCCTGCGGCTGTGCCTGCCGGTGGTGGCCTGAGAGCCTGTTCAAAGTCTTTTCATGGAGCCCGCATGGCAGCAAACCGCCACGATCCAGGCGCCTGCCGCAGCCCATGCTGGCGGCCTGGGCAAGGGGGGCAACGACGAGCGTGGCGGTTTGCTGCCATGCCCGAAGGGTTGCCTCGCTTGAAGCCCGTCTGCGGCGTTGCAAATCCTCGCTGGGCCACCAGCCCAGCTGCGGTTTGCGCCTTGCAGCCGAGCCCCAAGCGAGGCAACGGGCTCCATGAAAAGACTTTGAACAGGCTCTGTAGGGTCAGCGCGTCAGCGGCAGCGACGCGCCCATGACTGCAAAGGCGCCGCCGCAGACGCGGTTGAACCGCTTGCCGAAGCGCTGCAGGGCCGGGCGGATGCGGTGCGCCATCCGGGCCAGCAGGTATTCCAACAGGCACTCGATCGCGCAAAACGTGCCCGCCATGATGGCGAACTGCCACCACAGGCTGCGCTGCGGGTCGATGAACTGGGGCAGGAAGGCGCCGTAGAACAGCAGCGCCTTGGGGTTGGACACCGCCGCCAGCAGGCCCTGGCGGAACATCATGCCGCGGTGCGAGGCGCGGGCCGCGTCCGCGGACGCCTCCAGCCGCAGCGGCGGCGCGCGCCACAGCTGCACCCCCAGCCACACCAGGTACGCCCCGCCCACCCACTTGAGCACCAGCAGCGCATGGGCCGAGGCCTGCAGCAACGCCCCGATGCCCACCATGGACAGCGCGATCACGCAGGCGAACCCCAGCGCCCCGCCGGCGATGGTGTAGAGCGCGCGGCGGTGGCCGTGCAAGGCGCCGTGGGTCAGCGCCAGCAGGCTGTTGGGCCCCGGGGTGAGCGACAGGCCGAGCGCCGCCACCAGGTACAGCAGCCAGGTGTGCAAAGCCATGCGTCGTCTCCTCTGTTTGAACGGTGCGCCATCGTAAACCCGCGCGGCCGCATGGATGGCGCTGGGCGGGCCTGCCGAAGACCCCTGCTGGCACAATCCCAGGCTTTCGCACCACCTCCAGCCAGCAGCCATGTTCACAGGCATCGTCCAGGCCACCGCCGCCATCGCCGCGATCGAGGACCGCGCAGGCCTGCGCACCTTCACCATCGACTTCCCCGAAGGCTTCTGCCAGGACCTGGCCATCGGCGCGAGCGTGGCCGTCGATGGCGTGTGCCTGACGGTGACCGAGATCCTCTCGCCCACGCGCGCCACCTTCGACGTGATGCTGCAAAGCCTGAACATCACCACGCTGGGCGGCTATGCCGTGGGCGCGCGCGTGAACGTGGAGCGCGCTGCCAGGGACGGGGCCGAGATCGGCGGCCACCCGCTCTCGGGCCACATCGACTTCACCGGCACGCTGGCCGAGCGGCGCGAGCTGGAGAACAACCTCGTGTGGCGCGTGTCGGTGCCCGGGCCGTTCCGCCGCTACGTCTTCGCCAAGGGCTACATCGCCATCCACGGCGCCAGCCTCACGGTGGCCGAGGTGAACCGCGCCGAGGGCTGGTTCGAGGTCTGGCTGATCCCCGAGACGCGCCGCGCCACGGTGTTCGAGGACAAGCGCGTGGGCGACGCGCTCAACATCGAGATCGAGCGCAGCACCCAGGTGGTGGTGGACACGGTGCGCGAGGCCGTGGAGGAAAGCCTGGGCCAGCTGCGCCCGGCCATCGAGTCGCTGCTGGCCGAGCGCGGCCTGTCGCTCGAAGACTTCGTGCGCGTGCCGACGCTGCCCAAGGGCTGATGCCCATGCGGGGCGCGGCGGCCGTGCCTCTCCATTCATGACGCGATGCTACTGAAAATGTAGCTTCATGCGATTGCCTGATAAGCGCTGGAGCCATATTTCCCTTGAATTAGCGATACCCCTCCAGGGGCGGGCAAGGCATGCTTTTGGCTGAATTTTATTTGTCTATGTACAAATAGAAGTTGTATTTGACAATAACTCGCCGGATCCAGAAACTGGGTGCACCTCAAAGGAGACACGCACCCCATGCCCCGACTCACCGATTACCAGAGCTATGCGGACGCCCAGGCGCATTTCTCGGCCGAGAAACTCTGGGAGCTTTTCGATGGCGACCGCGAGCGCCTCAACATCGCCCACGAGTGCGTGGACCGGCACGCGGACAGCGGCCGCGACGCGCTGATCGTGGCCCACGCGGACGGCGCCGACGAGGTCATCACCTACCGCGAGCTGGCCGAGGATTCGTCGCGCTTCGCGCACTACCTGGAGCAGCGCGGCATACAGCGCGGGCAGCGCGTGGCGATCATGCTCGACCCGTCGCGCGCCTTCTACACGGCGATGTTCGGCGTCATCAAGCGCGGCGCCATCGCCGTGCCGCTGTTCACGCTGTTCGGGCCCGACGGCATCCGCCTGCGCGTCCATGACTGCCAGCCCGCGCTGATCGTCACCAACGCGCAGAAGATGCCGGTCGCCGTCTCGGCGACGCAGGTGCCGGCGCTCGTCTACGACGACGCGTTCCACGCCGGCCTGCGGGGGCTGCCCCCGCGCTACGCGGTGCAGACGCGCGCCGACGACCTAGCGGTGTTCCAGTACACCTCGGGCACGACGCGCGAGCTGCCCGATGCCGTGAAGCACACGCACCGGGCGCTGGTCACGCTCACGGTGGCCGCGCTGTACGGCACGGGCCTGCGGCCGGGCGACCGGTTCTTCTGCCCCTCGTCGCCCGCATGGGGGCACGGCCTGTGGCACGGCACGCTGGCGCCGCTGGGCATGGGGCTCACGGTGGGCGCGTACAGCGGGCGCTTTCATCCCGAGCGGCTGCTGCAGGCGCTGTCAAGGCACCGCTTCACCAACATGTCGGCCGCCGCCACGCACTACCGCATGATGAAGAACTGCGGCAAGGCGGGCGACTACGCCTATTGCTTCGACAAGCTCTCGTTCACCGGCGAGCCCATCGACGACGACACGGCCGACTTCGTGCGCCGGACCTTCGGCCTGGAGGTGTGCAGCATGTACGGCACCACCGAGATCGGCGTGGTGCTGGCGAGCTACCCCGGCGCGCCCGACTTCCCCGTCAAGCGCGGCTCGCTCGGCAAGCCCGTGCCGGGCACGCGCATCGAGGTGCACGACGCTGAGGGCCGCCCCTGCCCGCCCGGCGCCACGGGCCAACTCATGGTGCTGCGCAAGGGCGAGTGGATACCGACCAAGGACCTGGGCCGCGTGGACGAGGACGGCTACTACTACCACGCGGGCCGCGCCGACGACGTGATCATCTCCGCCGGCTGGACCATGAGCGCGGTGGAGATCGAGAACGCCATCCTGCTGCACCCCGACGTGCTCGAGGCCGCCGCCATCGGTGTGCCCGACGAGGTGCGCGGCCAGGTCGTCAAGGCCTTCGTCGTCACCGACCGCGCGCCCGGCGAGCCGTTCGTGCAAGAGATACAGGAGCTGGTGCGCTCCAAGCTCAGCCAGCACGAATACCCGCGCCACGTGGCCTTCGTGCTCGAGCTGCCCAAGACCCCCGCCGGCAAGGTGCACCGCAAGGTGCTGCGCGAGCGCGAAGCCGCCGCCGCGACTGCCGCGCACTGACCGTTTCCCTTTCACAACCGTTCATCACCACAGGAGACAAGCATGTCCACAACCACCCGCAGCTTCCCCAAGATCACGGAAAGCGGCCTCGACGAACTGCGCGAGCGCATCGGCCAGAAGATCGGCAACACCGTCGAGCCCTGGTGCTACGAGGCCACGCGCGACAACATCCGCCACTACGCCCACGGCATCGGCGACGACAACCCGCTGTGGTGCGACCCGGACTACGCGGCCCAGACGCACTACGGCGGCATCGTGGCGCTGCCGAGCTTCCTGTTCGCCACCAGCCGCATCGTCTCGGGCTACGTGGGCGGCCTGCCGGGCGTGCACGCCATGTGGTCGGGCGCGGACTGGACCTGGCACAAGCCCATCCGCCGCAACGACGCCATCCACACCGAGGCGCACCTCAAGGACCTGATCGAACACCAGACCCGCTTCGCCGGCCGCGCCGTGCAGCAGATCTACCACGTGGACTTCTTCAACCAGACCGGCGACAAGGTGGCCGAGGCCGACAGCTGGTGCTTCCGCACCGAGCGCGACCACGCGCGCGAGCAGGGCACCAAGTACCAGGAGGTGCGCGCGCGCGAACCGCGCCGCTACACCGACGAGGAACTGGGCGAGGCCTACCAGCTCTACCGCAACGAGGAAATCCGCGGCGCCACGCCGCGCTACTGGGAGGACGTGCAGGAGGGCGAGGAACTGCCCACCATGTTCAAGGGCCCGATGACGGTGACCGGCTTCATCGCCTATGCCCAGGGCTGGGGGGGCCTGTACATCCGCGCCAACAAGCTCGCGTGGAAGCTCATCGACCAGCACCCGGGCGTGGGCATCAAGAACCGCTTCGGCATCCCGGACTGCCCCGAGCGCGTGCACTGGGAGGAAGACTTCGCGCTCGAAGTCGGCGCGCCCGGCGCCTACGACTATGGCCCCGAGCGCACCTCGTGGCTCACGCACCACCTGACCAACTGGATGGGCGACACGGGCTTCCTGCACAAGGCCAGCTGCAAGATCCGCCGCCACAACCCCGAGGGTGACATGCTGTTCATCAAGGGCCGCGTCAAGCGCAAGTTCGTGGAGAACGGCCGGCACATGGTCGAGATCGAGCAGGAGGCGCGCAACCAGGACGGCGAGCTCTCCGTGGTCGGCGGCGGCGTGGTCATCCTGCCCTCGCGGGGCTGACGGCCATGGGCGCTGCGCTGCATGGCCTGAAAGTGGTGGACCTGACCCGCGTGCTCGCGGGCCCGCTGTGCACCCAGATGCTGGCCGACCATGGCGCGCAGGTCGTCAAGGTGGAGCCGCCCGGCGGGGACGAGACCCGCCAGCTCGGCCCTCCGTTCGACCTGGACGGCCACGCGGCCTACTTCTCGGCCCTCAACCGGGGCAAGCGCTCCATCAGCCTGGACCTGTCCACGCCCGGCGGGCAGCAGGTGCTGCACCGGCTGCTGGAGGGCGCCGACGTGCTCATCGAGAACTTCCTGCCCGGCACCATGGAGCGCTGGGGCCTGGGCTACGAGCAGGCGCTGGCCGCTGCCTACCCGCGCCTCGTGTACTGCAGCGTGACCGGCTTCGGCGCCGACGGGCCGCTGGGCGGCCTGCCCGGCTACGACGCCGTGCTGCAGGCACTGTGCGGGGTGATGAGCATCAACGGCGACGCCGCCACGGGCGCGACCCGCGTGGGCATCCCGGTGGTGGACCACCTCACCGGCTACGTGGCGCTGTCGGCGATCCTCATGGCGCTGCTGGCACGCGGGCACAGCGGCCAGGGGCAGCGCGTGGAGGCCACGCTGTACGACACGGCGCTCAGCCTGCTGCTGCCGCATGCGTCGAACTGGTTCGCCTCGCAGAAAAGCCCCGGGCTGCTGGGCAGCGCCCACCCCAACATCGCGCCCTACGACAAGTTCCGCGCGCGCGACGGCGAGCTGTTCATCGGCATCCTCAACGACGGGCAGTTCAGGCGCTTCTGCGGCCACGTCGGTCTGCAGGGCCTGGTGGAGGACGAGCGCTTCGCGTCCAACACCGCGCGCCTCGCGCACCGCGAGGCATTGCGCGGGGCCATCGAGGCGGCCATCGCCCGCCTCGACTGCGGCCCGCTGTGCGATGCCCTGATGCGTGCCGGCGTGCCGGCTGGTCCCGTGCTTTCCGTGCCGCAGGCGCTGACGCACCCGCATTGCGCGCACCGGGCCATGGTCGTGCGCGCGGGCAACTACACCGGCCTGCGCGCGCCCATGTGGCTGGCTGGAACGCCCGGGGCGCCGGGAAGCCCGCCCCCCGCCTTCGCCCAGCACGCCGACGAGGTGCTGGAGGAGCTGGGATTCGCGGCGCCGCAGCGCCAGGCATTGCATGCCAGCGGCGCGGCACCCATGCCCGCGGCGGCATAGGGACCTGTTTGTTGAAGATAGCTACAAGGAGACAAAATCATGCGCAAATCTGCATTCCTGCTCGCGGCCGCAGCCTGCTTCCTCGCGGGAGCGCCCGAGGCCCATGCCCAAGGCCCACATGCCGCCTATCCCGACAAGCCCATCCGGGTCGTGGTCGCCTATGCGGCGGGGCAGGGGACGGACATCGCGACCCGCTACATCGCCGACCTGATGGCCAGGGACCTCGGCCAGGCGCTGGTCATCGACAACCGCCCCGGGGCCGGCGGCAACCTCGGCACCGAAGCCGCCGCGCGGGCGCCGGGCGACGGCTACACGCTCACCATGGGGACCAACGCCACCCACGTGCTCAACCAGTTCCTCTACTCCAAGGTGCCGTTCGACGCGGAGAAGGACTTCGAGCCCATCGGCCTGGTGGGCACCTTCCCCATGGTCCTGGCCGCCAACGGCGGGGCGCCCTTCGCCTCCGCGAACGATCTGCTGGAGGCGGTCAGGCGCAACCCCAGGTCGGCTGACGTCGCCATGCCGAGCACGACCGCGCGCCTGGTGGTCGAACTGCTCAAGGAACGTACCGGTGCGGCACTATTCGGCGTGCCCTACAAGGGCTCGGGCAACGCGATGACCGACGTGCTGGGCGGCCAGCTGTCCGTGATCGTGGACACGCCCACGGCCCTGCGCCCGCACCTGGCCTCGGGGAAGGTGAAGGCCATCGGCGTCACGTCGGCCAAGCCCAGCGGCCTGGTCCCGGGCGTCAAGCCGATCGCTGAGCAGGGCATCGACGGCTTCGAGGTGATCGCCTGGAACGCGTTGTACGCCCCGAAGGGCACGCCGGCCGCCGTGATCGCGGCCCTGAACGCGTCGCTCAACAAGGCACTGGCGCGGCCCGAGACGCGCCAGAAGCTGCTCGACCTCGGTTTCGAGCCTGCGGGCGGCACGCCGGCGCAGCTCGCCGAGTTCGCGCGCGCCGAGCGCAGGAAGTGGGGGCCGCTGATCCAGGCGGCGGGCATCCGCGCGGACTGAGAAAACAGGGACCCGATACGGGCCCTCTGCACATCAGATGCCTTCCACCAGCAGGCCGGATACCTCCCGGGCCTCGCGCATCATCTCCTGCGCCAGCAGATCGGTGGCCACGGTCGTGAGCTGGCTGCTCAGCCCCACGACCACCACGGTGTAGGCGAACCGCCCGTCCGAGGTGAAGACGGGCACCGCGACCACCGTCAGGCCGGCCATGAAGTTGTCCCGATCGACGCTGAAGCCCTGCGTGCGGGCCAGCTCCACTTCCTTCTTCCAGACATCGAAGCGCGGCGCCTTGTCCCAATGGATCTGCGAGAACTTCTTGCGCAGGTCCGTCCAGCTCTCGCCGCCATGCGCCGCGATGAGCCGGCCCGTGGCGCTGACCAGGGTGTCGAAGCGGCTGCCCACGTCCGTGTGCACGCGAAACGGCTGGTTCGAGTGGGACAGCGCCAGCACCACTACGGAGCCCTTGGACGTTATCTCGACCCCCATGGCCGTGACGCCGAAACGCCCCGCAAGGCGGTCCAGCGCGGGCTGGATCAGCTGCGGAAAGCCGCTGCGGTCCAGCACGCTGCGCGCCAGGCTGATCATGCCGTTGCCCAGCGCGTAGCGCTTGGTGGCCGGGTCCCAGGTGACCAGCTCCTCGGCCACCAGCACGCGCAGGATGTGCAGGCAGGTGCTGGGCACCAGGGCCAGTTCGTCGGCGATGGCCTTCACGCCCAGGGGCTGGCCGACGCGGCCCAGCAGGCGCAGGATGGCGATGGAGCGGCTGACGGCGGGCACGGGGCGCACGCGCACCGTGCGCGCGGCCGGTTTTTTCTTGTCGGAGGCGGTGGCCTGTTTCTTTGCTGGCATGGCGGAGCTTCGCGGGTTGAGCCGTCCCAAGGGCCCCAGCCAGCTTGCGGAGGCAGCCGTCATGGCGCAGGGCGGCGAGACAGCGCCGATCTTAGAGCGTGGGCGCCATCCGTCATGGCGCGTCGCCCCGCGGCGTGCGCACGACCCTCATGAGGGCCTGCGCGGCGAGGGCGGTGCGCCCATCCACGGAGACCTCGCCCTGCATGAAAACCAGCGTGCCGGTGCGCCGCACCACCTGCGCGCGTGCCTGTGCCAGCTGGCCCGCGCGCACCGGGCCGATGAAATGCGTGTCCAGCTGCAGCGTCAGGCAGGGCAGGCGGCCGCAGGCCTCCCAGGCCACGCTGCTGATGGCGTGGTCCAGCAGGGTGAGCAGCGCGCCCCCGTGCACCACGCCGGCGGGGTTGAGGTGCGCTTCGTCCGCGAGGACAGCGTAGGCCCATGCATCGCCCTCCCGCCGCGTCCACAGCGGCCCCGCCCGGCCCATGAAGCCGGGCAGGTCGCGGCGCTTCCAATTCTGCTGAACGAGCTCTTCGGGGGTCATGCAGCGCTCCATGGCGAACCGGCCGAGGCCTTCCATGGGGCTTGAGGCCGGTAGCGCAATCGTGGTCTGGTATCCATAATAAATGTACCAGAGAAATGTATTTGTATTTAGACAAAAATATGCGCCTCAACATTCGTCGGTAAACAGCGCAACCAGCCACGCGAGCGCGAACACCGCGAGTGCCGCGGTGCCCAGGCGTCATCCCTGCAGGGCGCCGTCCCGGGCCGGGCATCGCTTGATCCGGCGCAGCAGGCAAGAAAACTGTCAGACGCGCTGGCGATAATCGCCGCCATGCCAAACCGCTGGAAACCCAACGTCACCGTGGCCGCCATCGTCGAGCGCGAGGGGCGTTTTCTGTTCGTAGAGGAGAACACGGCGGATGGGCTGCGGCTGAACAACCCCGCGGGCCACCTGGATCCGGGCGAATCGCCCGTCGATGCCTGCGTGCGCGAGGTGCTCGAGGAAACCGCCTACGACTTCGAGCCCATGGCCCTGGTGGGCGTGTACCTGAACCGCTTCAGGCGCACGCGCACGGGCGACGACATCACCTACCTGCGCTTCACCTTCGCGGGCAACGTGGGCGCGCACCACGCCTGGCGCACGCTCGACGACGGCATCGTGCGCGCCGTGTGGCTCACGCCCGACGAACTGCGCAGCTGCCGCGCGCGCCACCGCAGCCCGCTGGTGCTGCAGTCCATCGAGGACTATCTGGCAGGGCGGCGCGCGCCGCTGGAGCTGATCCACACCGACGCGAGCGTGCTGCAGCCGCCGCTTTGACGAGCCACGGCGAGCGCCGGGGCGCGCAGCGGGGATTTTCAAGCCAAATCGGCCTCCAGCGCTTTCCAGGTAAGGGTCAATGGCTATCAATGAGATAGCTGATCGGCACACTGCGACGGTGGCTTGCGCTCGCGCAGGCGGCGCAGCAGATCGGCCAGGGTCTTGCCGGGCTCGTCGGCGAAGCGCTCCTGCATGACCTGCACGGCATCGATGCGGTCGATGCGGAAGCTGCGGAAGTCGCCGCGCAGCTCGCACCACGCCGCCAGCGTCCACACCTTGCCCCAGTAGAAGCACCCCAGCGGCCGCACCGTGCGCCGCGAGGGCGCCTCCTGCGCGTCGCGGTAGTCCAGGTGCAGCCTGTGGCGCGACTGCACCGCCTCGCGCAGCGTCTGCAGGCGCTGGCGCGCGGCTTCGTCCAGGAACGCGGGCGGCGCGTACAGCGCCAGCGACTCGGCCGAGGCGCGCGCCGCTGGCGGCAGCACGGACAGTATCTTGCCCAGCGCGCCTTCCACGTCGGCGGCCATGCCTGCGTCCAGCCAGCTCTGCGCGAGCCGCGCGGCGGCCACGAGGGCGCGCGCCTCGTCCTGCGTGAACATCAGCGGTGGCAGCTCGAAGCCCGCGCCCAGTCGGTAGCCGATGCCGGCCTCGCCCTCGATGGGCACGCCCTGGCGCTGCAGGTCGGCCACGTCGCGGTAGACGGTGCGCTCGGAGACCTCCAGCCGCTGCGCCAGGAAGGCGGCCGTGGTCAGCCGCCGGCCGCGGATGAGCTGGACGATCTGGAACAGGCGGTCGGCGCGGCGCATGGGGGCGGGCGAAGGGGGGCGGGGCGGCGGTGAGGCCGAATGTATCGCCCCCGCGTGGCCAGGGCCCGGGTCAGGGCCTGGCCTGGCGCACCAGCGCCGTGGCCAGGGCCGATGCGACCACCTCGCCATCCTGGCGCAGCTCGCCAGCCAGGTGGCAGACATCCCGGCCGCGCCGCAGGATGCGACCGGTGCCGTGGAGCGGGCCGATCTTCGCGCTGCGCTGGAACGTGACGCTCAACTGCAGCGTCGGCGCGAACTGGCCGCCCGCCAGGGTCGCGGCCAGCGCCGGCGCCAGGGTGTCGTCGAGCATGGCCGCCAGAAAGCCGCCCTGGACGTGGCCCATCGGGTTGGCGAAGGCTTCGGTGGCGTGGAACGCCACCTCCGCGACGCCCGCGCCGGGGTCCACGCGCACGATCCTCCCGCCGAGGGTCTGGAAGGCGGGGGACGGCGGTAGCTCGCCGGCCATCGTGCGCCAGAAGAAGGCTTGCGGGTCCACGGCGGCGCGTGGTTCAGTCGGCCGCATGCAGGCCGACCACGTTGCCATCGACGTCCGCGACGTGGGCGAAATAGCCGATGCCCGGCGCGATCAGGGTGCGCGGCGTCACCACGCGGCCGCCGGCGGCCTGGGCGCGGCCGAGTGCGGCCTGCACGCTGGGCGCGCTGTCCAGGTACACCAGCGTGCCGCCCGGCACGGCCCGGTGCCCGGCGCGCTGCACCAGGCAGCCGCCGGCTCCGGGCTTGTCGTGGGCGAACACGGCCATGTGTTCGCCGCCCACGTCCTCGGTGCCGCGCATCGGCCGGCCGAGCAGGGTTTCGTAAAAGCGCTGCGCGGCGGCCAGGTCGCGGACGGGAATCTCGAACCAGGTGTTGGCGTTCTGCATGGCGGGCTCCTTGCGTGGGAAGTTCTGGAGCCCCGATGCTGCGCGCCTGCTCCTGACAGCGTGTTGTCAGGAGCTTGAGGCCATGAGTGAAAAACGGTTCCAGTGCTTGCTGTTCAAGCGCTGGCAGCTATCGATAGAGTAGCTACCGGCCTCCGCCCGTTCAGTTGCGCGTGATGACGGTGCAGGCGATGCGCGGGCCCGAGTTGCCGGCCGGCTGGGTGGTGAAGTCGTCGCGGTCGCGGTGCACCACCAGCGCGCGGCCGACGACGTTGTTGGCCGCGCCGTCGGCCAGCGAGATCGAGGGCACGTCCGCGCTGAAGCGGGCCACCCCGGCCGCATCGGCCACCAGGCTGGGCAGTTCGCCGGCATGGGAGCCCTGGGCGCCGAACTTGCCGTGCGTGCCGCCTGCGGGGTTGAAGTGGCCGCCCGAGGCGTTGCCGTTGTCGCTGCAGTCGCCTTTCTCGTGGATGTGGAAGCCGTGCTCGCTGCCCGGCGGCAGGCCGCGCACCTCGCCGGCCACGCGCACGCCGTGCGCCAGCGCGGTGAAGGTCGCCGTGCCGGTGGTGGGGTTGGGGGCGATGGCTGCGGTGGGCGCCAGGCTGGCGCGCGCCGTGGCGCGGCCGGCGTCCATGCTGCCGCAGGCCGCCAGCGTGGCGCTGGCGGCGATGACGGCTGCGGCCGTGGCGAGGGTGTTCATGCGGGTCATTGCAAGGGTTCTCCGGAGGATGCGGGCAAAACGGCTGGCGGGCCTGGGCCGGCTGGCTGGCTGGATGCGGCAGCATAGACCGCCCGCGCAGGCGGGCGTGTCAGCCGGGGCTTGGTCTTGCGCCCCCGGGCGCCCCAGAAACGGGAAAGGCCCCTCGGGGGCCTTTCTTGCTTACTGCGCCGTGATCTTGCGCTCCTTCACGATCGCGCCCCACTGGTCGTATTCCTTCTTCATGAAGTCCGCGAACTCCTTGCGCGTCGTGGGGTGGGGCGACAGGCCGTGCTTGTTCAGGGCCTCCTTCACGCCGGGGTCGTTGAGCGTCTTCACGATCTCCTGGTTCCAGCGGTCGAGCAGGGGCGCGGGCGTCTTGCCCGAGGCCACGAAGGCGTACCAGTTCAGCGCCTGGAAGCCCGGGTAGCCCGACTCGGCCACCGTGGGGATGTTGGGCAGGTAGGCCGGGCGCGACAGGCCCGTGGTGGCCAGCGGGATCAGCTTGCCGGTCTCCACGTGGGGCATGGCCGTGGGGGGCGCGGCGAAGTAGCTGGTCACGCGCTCGCCCAGCAGGTCCTGCAGCGCGGGCGCGCCGCCCTTGTAGGGCACGTGCACCATGTCGATGCCGGCGCGCTGGTTGAACAGCTCGCCCGCCAGGTGCGAGGCCGAGCCCGCGCCGGTGGAGGCGTAGTCCACGCTGCCGGGCTTGGTCTTGGACAGCTGCACGAACTCGGCCAGCGTCTTCACGCCCGCGCCCTTGTGCACCACGAGCACGTTGGGGAAGTACACGCCGCCGGAGATGGGGGCCAGGTCCTTGAACGGGTCGTAGGTCAGCTTCATGAGGTGCGGCGCGATGGTCAGCGGCCCCACGGAGCCGAACAGCAGCACCGTGCCGTCCGACGGGCCCGCGGCCACCTGCTGGTGGGCGATGTTGCCGCCCGCGCCGCCCTTGTTCTCCACCACCACGGCCTGGCCGATGTTCTCGGCCAGCTTCTTGGCGATCAGGCGCGCCGCCGCGTCGGCCGCGCCGCCGGGCGCGAAGCCCACGACCAGCGTCACCGGCTTGGCCGGCGGGAAGTCCTGGGCCAGCGCGGGGCCGGCCCAGGCCAGGGAGGTTGCGGCCACTGCGGCGGCCTGGATCAGGGTGCGTTTCTTCATGGTGGGGCTCCTGGGTCGTTTTTAAGTCAAATATGGCTCTGGCACAGGTGGGGCAAGCGCCGGCAGCTATCGTTTTTGTAGATGGTCAATCGCTGCCCAGCCCGATGGGGTTGGGCTGGCGCTTTTCGGTGCTATAGCGCAGCAGCGCCGCCGTGCGGAACACGCCGTGCGCGAACTTGCCATAGGGCAGGGTGGCGAACAAGGCCATCACCGCGCCCAGGTGCAGGCACAGCAGCAGGGCCAGCGCCGGTGTGGCGCGCGCCAGCCACAGGGCCAGGCCGCTGGCGGCCACCAGGAACAGCAGGGCGATGAAGCCCAGGTCCATGGGTTTTTGCGCAGCGTCGCCGTGCAGCGGGTGGCGCGTGCGGTTCAGGTGCCACAGGCCGGCCGTGCCCAGCACCATCAGCACGCCGCCCGCGGCGCCCAGCAGTTTCGGAACGGACGGCAGGTCGTAGGGCGCCACCCAGCCGAAGGCGTAGTGGTAGATGGTGCCCAGGGACGTGGCGGCGAAGCACAGCGCGAAGCCGTAGAACGTCAGGTGGTGGGCGCGGCGGCGCTTCAAGGTGTAGGCGTCGTCCTCGTTGTGGCAGCCGTCGCCGTGGCCGCCGTCCAGGTACTTGAGGCGCAGCACGTCGTGCGCGGCCTCGCCGGCGGCCGCGCCGCCCACGTCGGCGCCGCTGGTGGCGGGCTTCACGTGCTTCCAGAAGGCGCGCACGCCCATGGCCAGCGCCAGCACCACGAACAGGAACACGGGCGCGAACAGGCCCACGAGCAGGTTGTGCGGGAACAGGTTGTAGAAGTCGTTGCCCAGGTCGGTCTTCCACAGCGCGGCCGGGCCGCCGCCCTGCAGCACGGCGCCCAGCACCAGGAACAGCGTCAGCGCGGCGGCGAGCGCCAGCGACAGCGTGAGGCCGTTGCGCCGGTACAGGCTGCCCAGGGCCGGCGGCCAGGCGTAGTCGGAATAGGTCTGGCCGCGCAGCGTGGCCATGGCCTGCGGGACGTTCACCGCGAATTCGTGCGGCGGCGCGTACTGGCAGGCGTGCAGGCAGGCGCCGCAGTTGTGGCACAGGTTGGCCAGGTAGTGCACGTCGGCCGTGGCGAACTCCAGCCGCCGCGTCATGGCCGGGAACACGGCGCAAAAGCCCTCGCAGTAGCGGCAGGCGTTGCAGATCTGCATGACGCGCGCCACCTCGGTCTCGGCGGCGCTCATGGGCACGGGCGTGCCGTTGGCCAGCGCCTTGGCATCGCGGGTCAGGGCTTCAAGCGCTTGCATGGGCTTCCTCGTCTTTCACGGCGCCGTGCTCGGCACTCTGTCCTCGCGCGGCCAGGGCCGCGTTGCGTCCGGCGATGCGGCCGAAGGCCGTGCCTATCGACATGCCCACGCCGGCGGTGTAGCCCTTGCCGAGCACGTTGCCGGCCATCATCTCGCCGGCCACGAACAGGTTGGCGCTGGGGCGGTCCCCGAAGCGCACGGCGGCCGTGTCGTCGGTCTGCAGGCCCAGGTAGGTGAAGGTCACGCCGGGCCTGAGCGCGTAGCCGTAGAACGGCGCGGTATCGATGGGGCGCGCCCAGTGCGTCTTGGCCGGGGAGAGGCCGGAGGTGGCGCAGTCGTCGAGCACGGTGTGGTCGAAGCGGCCCACCCTGCAGGCGCCGTTGTAGGCGTTCAGCGTGCGCATGAAGGTATTGGCGTCCAGGCCCAGCCTGGCGGCCAGTTCGGGCAGGCTGTCGGCCTTTACGCCGGGGAACACGGGCGGCATGAAGCGGCCGATGGCCTTGCTGTCGATGATCGAATAGCCGGTCTGCCCGGGCTGCTGCGCCACCAGGCGCCCCCAGATGGCGTAGCGCTTGGGCCAGAAGTCCTCGCCCTCGTCGTAGAAGCGCTCGGCGTTCGCGTTCACCACCACGCCCAGCGACACGCAGTCGATGCGCGTGCAGATGCCGCCGTCGTACAGCGGCGCGCGCGCGTCGATGGCCACCATGTGGGCCTGCGTGGGGTCGCCGATGCGGTCGGCGCCGTGCTCGTCCAGCATGTGCCTGAGCAGCACGCCCTGGTTGTAGGCCGTGCCGCGGATCAGGAAGTTGTCCGCCGGCCACTCGCCGCGTTCGTTCTGGCCCCAGGCCTCGCGCAGCCATTCGCGGTTCGATTCGAACCCGCCCGCGGCCAGCACGCAGCTGCGGGCCTCGATGCGCTCGCCCTGGCACCAGGCGGCGCGGAACCCGCCGTCCACGATCTCCAGCCGGTCCACGGGCGATTCGTAGCGCACCTGCACGCCCAGCGCCTCGGCGCTGCGGTAGTAGGCGTTGACCAGGGCCTTGCCGCCGCCCATGAAGAAGGCGTTGGTGCGCGCCACGTGCAGCGTGCCGGCCAGCGCGGGCTGGAAGTGCACGCCGTGGCGGCGCATCCAGGGCCGGCAGGTGGACGAGGCGCGTATCACCATGCGCGCCAGGTGCTCGTTGGTGAGGCCGCCGGTCACCTTCAGCAAGTCCTGCCAGTACTCCTCCTCGGGGTAGGCATCGACGAGCACGTCCTGCGGCGCGTCGTGCATGCAGCGCAGGTTGCGCGTGTGGGCGGAGTTGCCGCCGCGCCAGGCGCGCGGGGCGGATTCGAGCAGCAGCACGCTCGCGCCCGCCTCGCGCGCCATGAGCGCGGCGCACAGGGCGGCGTTGCCGCCGCCGATGACCAGGACATCGGGGTCCATGGGGTCTCCTGGTTATTCGTGGGGGATCGGGGAGGCGCAACTGTAGGCGGCGTGGCCGCGCGCGTGCAGGGCCCCCTGGTCATGGGGGCATCACGAAATTTGATGGCTAAGGGGTTTTGAGTGGCCCAGTGATCAGTTCGGCGCGGGGATGAGCGTGGTGCCCACCCACTGACCGGCCTCGACCAGCGTGCGCACGCAGTCGGCCAGCACCACGCGCGCGGCCAGCGCCGCGGGCGAAAGTTCGTCGTCCGACAGGCTGCACAGCAGGTTCACGCGCCGAGCCTGGTCGTCGGACAGGCGCACGGAGCGGAAGCGCTCGGTCGCGTCGGAGTAGCGGCCCATCGCGGCCCAAGGCTGCAGCGTGGAGCCCAGGCCCGCGTCTACGGCAGCCATTACCATGGCGAGCGAATCCACCTCTAGCACTACGCGCGGTGCCACGCGGGCGCGGGCGAACGCGGTGTCGAGCGTGCTGCGCAGCCCGTGCGGGCCCGTGGGCAGGATCAGTGGCTCGTCGGCCAGGTCCTGCGCGGTCACGGTGGGCGGCAGGGGCGGCGCGCCGCGGCCGCGGATCAGGAACAGGTCCTCCTCCAAGAGCGGCAGGATCTCCCAATGCCGCCCGCCGCCCGCCTGTCTGCGGGGGTGCAGCCGCGTGTCGAACAGCACGGCTAGGTCCAGCTCCCGCGCGTTGAGCATGGCCGTAAGGTGGCCCGACATGCCCTCGACCATGTGCAGCCGCACGTCGGGGTAGCGCTCGCGCATCGTGCGCATCAGCGGCAGGCCCAGCACCGCCGAGGTGGTGGGCGCCAGGCCCACGCTCACGCTGCCCGACAGGCGCGCCTGCTGGGCAGCGCGTACGGCTTGCTCGGCATGGCGCAGCGTGAGCTGGGCCTCACGGTAGAAGGCCACGCCGGCCTCCGTGGGCGCCACGCCGCGCGGCGTGCGGTGCAGCAGGCGGGTGGCCAGCTCGCCCTCCAAACGCGTGATCTGCTGGCTCAATGCAGACTGCACCAGGTCCAGCTCCAGCGCTGCGCGGCTCATGGAGCCGCGTTCGACGACGTGGACGAAGTAGCGAAGCTGGCGCAGTTCCATGGGGGGTCCTTGTTCGGGGCATGTGCCCGACGGTAGGGTGGCCGGATGTTCGCACACTGGCGCATTCCGCCAGGCTGACTTCCATGGGGTGCCGGGGCCGGCGATGGCTGCTGTCAGTGTTTCCCGGTTGGCGGTGGGAAAAGCCGCGATCGCCCAGACTTCCCCGACGTTCTCGCCCCGCGACTGGCAATAGCCCGCGCGCCGTCCCTGGAGGATACCCGCGACGGGGGCTCCGGGATCGACGAGCGTGTGCGTGGTGATGGCGGGCAGCGAGTGGTTGGCTGCCCACTCGCGCAATTCGGCCTCCTTCAGGCCGCCTGGCTTGGCCGAGTAGCGGATCGAGTGCGTGCTTTCGACGGCCTGCAGGTACACCACCGCACTGCCCTGCCGCTTGCCCGGAATGGCCGTCTCTCGACGTGTCGCGCAGCCGCTCCAGCGGCGGTGTGGTGCGCTCGATGAACGGATCCTTGCCCACGATGCCGTTCGCCACATCGTACATGCGCTTGGTGGGGTGCAGCGCCCGGGGCCGTTGGTTCGACTGGAGGGCATCGAGATGTCGGGGATGCGTTCGGCGGAGGTGGCAGTGAGGGCGGAATGGGACTCCTTGCAGGGCGGTTCATTGGAGTCGGTTCGGCTGGCTGAACAAAGCGCGTTTTTGGCGTCCTGGTTGCACCCAGTTCGCTGTTTTGTTCCAAATACGGAATAAATGTTCTTGTTATAGGAAAAGTTGCCAATAACACTGCGTCTCCATCACTTTCAGGAGACAAGCAGCGTACCTAACAGGCAACCACATCGCGACCGGCCGCAGGGACTCCGGCACCTGCTGGGTCCCGATCCATCGGGCCTCGAAACACAACGCGCTGGCCCGCTCCGTACTCGTTGAACTGGCCGCCGCGGCCACGGCGGCCGGCGCCGACCCCGCCACGCGCTTCATCGTGCCCACCGGCGCGGGCGAGCGCTTCTTCGCGGCGCCGCTCGATCGCCAGATGGCGCTCGCGCTGGCGCAGGCGGTGGAGAAAAGCAGCCCGACATGAAGAAAGACATCACCAGGAGACACAACCATGCACCGTCCATCCCTTTTCCATGCCTTGCGCGTCCTCGCGCTCACCATCGCCGTGGCGGCGGCCGCCCCCGCAGCCGTTTTCGCGCAGGCGTTTCCGAACAAGCCGGTGAAGATCATCGTGCCCCAGACGCCCGGCGGCGCCTCCGACGCACTGGCCCGCATCATCGGCCAGAAGCTCGGCGAGAAATGGGGTCAGCCCGTCATCGTCGACAACCGTGCCGGGGCCGGCGGCAATGTCGGCATGGAGGTGGTTCTGGGCGCACCGCCCGACGGCTACACGCTGCTCATGGGCTACGTCGCCACCCAGGCCATCAACGGCGCGCTGTACAAGAAGCTCCCGTTCGATCCGGGCCGTGACTTCGCTCCCGTGGCCACGATCGCGACACTGCCTTTCGTGATGGTCAGCCGGCCGGACGCGCCCTTCAAGACGGTGGCGCAGCTCGTGGAGGCCGCCAAATCCCGCAGCATCACCTACGGTTCCGCAGGCAACGGGTCGGTCAACCATCTCGTGGGCGAGATGTTCAACACGGCCGCGCAGGTGAAGATGGTCCACGTACCCTACCGCGGCGCGGCGCCCGCACTGCAGGACCTGATGGGAGGCCAGATCAACGTGGTGTTCACGAGCCTGCCCTCGGTAGCGGGCTCGATCAAGAGCGGCGCGCTGCATCCCATTGCGGTCACGAGCGGTCGGCGCGCGCAGTCCTTCGGCAGCATCCCCACCATCGCGGAGGCGGGGTTCAAGGACTTCGACGTCAACCCCTGGTTCGGCCTCATGGCGCCCAAGCAGACGCCGCACGACGTGATCCTGAAGATCAATAAGGATGTCGGTGACGTATTGAAGTCGAAGGCAGTGATCGACAGCCTGGCCGCGCAGGGCGCGGAACCCTATGCCAACACGCCGGAGCGGTTCGATGCCATCCTCAAGGCCGATGTCGCCAAGTGGAGCGAAGTGGTCCGGACTTCGGGCGCGAGCGTCGATTAGGCCAGACCAGGAGCGATGCGCGCGGCGATCCGGGAGCTCAAGCGTGCTGCGCGCGCGGGAATGTGCCCCGGCGCCACCGGCGAAGCGGTGCATGTCGCGCAGGAAGCCGCGCTCGCGCTGCTGCAACGCAGCGTGGCGATGGGGCATGACCGGCTGGCGCTTCTCCGGCTGGCGGATGCGCTGCAGCTCGGAGCCGTCGTGGATGCCGGCATCTTGGCGTATTGCCGCAGGATCGCCGCCGCACAGGCCCGGCCAGGGGAGGCTGCAGGCCGGAAAATACAATCGGCGCGATGAATGCACCATCCAAGCAGCGCGTCGTCGTGGGCCTCTCGGGCGGCGTCGATTCGGCCGTCACGGCCCACCTCCTCAAGCAGCAGGGCCACGAGGTGGTCGGCATCTTCATGAAGAACTGGGAAGATGACGACGACAGCGAGTACTGCTCCAGCCGCCAGGACTTCCTGGACGCCGCCAGCGTGGCCGACGTGATCGGCATCGAGATCGAGCACGTGAACTTCGCGGCCGAGTACAAGGACCGCGTGTTCGCCGAGTTCCTGCGCGAGTACCAGGCCGGGCGCACGCCCAACCCCGACGTTCTGTGCAACGCCGAGATCAAGTTCAAGGCCTTCCTGGACCATGCCATGCGCCTGGGCGCCGGGAAGATCGCCACGGGCCACTACGCGCGCGTGCGCCACAACCCGGCCACGGGCCTGTTCGAGCTGCTCAAGGGGCTGGACCCGGCCAAGGACCAGAGCTATTTCCTGCACCGGCTGAACCAGGGGCAGCTCGCGCGCACGCTGTTCCCCGTGGGCGAGCTGAGGAAGACCGAGGTGCGCCGCATCGCCGAGGAGATCGGCCTGCCCAATGCGAAGAAGAAGGACTCGACCGGCATCTGCTTCATCGGCGAGCGGCCGTTCCGCGAGTTCCTCAACCGCTACATCAGCCACGAGCCCGGCCCCATCCTGGACGACCGGGGCCGCAGGCTGGGCCGCCACGTGGGCCTGTCGTTCTACACGCTGGGCCAGCGCCAGGGGCTGGGCATCGGCGGCGTGAAGGAAAAGGGGGCGCAGCGCGGCGGCGGCGAGCATGCGCCCTGGTTCGTGGCGCGCAAGGAGCTCGATACCAACACCCTGCGCGTGGTGCAGGGCCATGACCATCCCTGGCTGCTGTCGCACCGGCTGGCCGCGCAGGGCGCGAGCTGGATCGCCGGCCATCCTCCCGCCCCGGGCGCCTGCGCGGCCAAGACGCGCTACCGCCAGCAGGACGCGGCCTGCACCGTGCTGGCCGCGCAGGGCGGCACCTTCAGCCTGCAGTTCCCCGAGGCCCAGTGGGCCGTGACGCCGGGCCAGTCCGCCGTGCTGTACGACGGCGAGGTATGCCTGGGCGGTGGCGTGATTGCGACGGTGGACGGCTGAGCGCCTGCGCCTGGGGGCCCGGCGGGATTGGTGAATACCCGAATAGGCCGGGCGCCGGACCCGGGTCTTCGCTATGGTGTGAAATTGCTTCAGGGCCGGTCTCCGGATTTTTCACGCTGCACTGCTGACGGGCTTTCTACAGTCTCACCCGCGTCGCGCCACGCCAGCCGGTAATCCACCGATCCTGGGCGTACGGGCGTTCTTCCTTCCAAAACCAGGACAACGACAAGGGGACACAGGCTATGGTCTGGCAACAAATCTACGACCCACTGGGCAACATGGTCATCTCCACCGCGCTGGCAGCGGTGCCGGTGGTGGTCATGCTCGCGGCTCTGGGCTTCTTCCACATCAAGGCGCACATCGCCGCGGGCATGGGCCTGGCCGCGGCGCTGCTCGTGGCCATCTTCGTCTACGGCATGCCGGCCGACATGGCGGGGCGCGCGGCGCTGCTGGGCGGCTTCACGGGGCTGCTGCCGATCGGCTGGATCGTGCTCAACATCATCTTCCTGCACCAGCTCACCGAGCAGAACGGCAGCTTCGCCGTGCTGCAGGACTCGCTCTCGGGCATCACCGAGGACCGGCGCATCCAGCTGCTCCTGATCGCGTTCTGCTTCGGCGCCTTCTTCGAGGGCGCGGCGGGCTTCGGCACGCCGGTGGCGGTGACGGCGGCCATCCTCATCGGCCTGGGCTTCTCGCCGCTGGCGGCCTCGGGCCTGTCGCTGATCGCCAACACGGCGCCCGTGGCCTTCGGCGCCCTGGGCACGCCGGTGATCACGCTGGCCAAGGTGCACGGCTACGACCTGATGGAGGTCACGGCCATGATCGGCCGCCAGCTGCCCTTCTTCTCGCTGCTGGTGCCGTTCTGGCTCATCTGGGCCTTCGCCGGGCGCAAGGGCATGATGGAGATCTGGCCCGCCATCCTGGTGACGGGCGTGTCCTTCGCCATCCCGCAGTTCCTGGTGTCCAACTACATCGGGCCGGAACTGGTGGACATCATCGCCGCCATCGTCTCCATGGTCTGCCTCGTGGCCTTCCTGCGCGTGTGGAAGCCCAAGACGGTCTGGACCTCGGCCTCGCTGCGCCACCATGACGTGAGCGCCGCCGAGGCCAAGCCGGCCAAGCCCGTCACGCGCCACAGCACGCAGGCGCTGGTGGCGGCCTGGACGCCCTGGGTGATCCTGTCGGTGTTCGTCTTCATCTGGGGCCTGCCCTCGGTCAAGACCTGGCTCAACGGCATCCTCGCGCCCGCCTTCCCCATGGAGGGCCTGCACAACATGATCGAGAAGGTGCCGCCCGTGGTCGCCAAGCCCACCAAGGAGGGCGCGGTCTACGTGCTCAACCTGCTGTCGGCCACCGGCACGGGCATCCTGCTGTCGGCCATCGTCAGCGCCTTCGTCATGAAGTACAACCCGGTCGCCATCGTGCGCACCTTCTTCAAGACGCTGTGGCTGGTGAAGTACTCGCTGCTGACCATCGTGCTGATGCTGGCGCTGGGCACGCTCACGCGCTACTCGGGCACCGACACCACGCTGGGCCTGGCCTTCGCCAACACCGGCGTGCTCTACCCGTTCTTCGGCACCCTCATGGGCTGGCTGGGCGTGGCGCTCACGGGCTCGGACACGGCGTCCAACGTGCTCTTCGGCGGAATGCAGAAGGTGGCGGCCGAGCAGCTGCACCTCTCGCCCAACCTCATGGGCGCGGCCAACAGCTCGGGCGGCGTGATGGGCAAGATGATCGACGCGCAGTCCATCGTCGTGGCCTCCACCGCCACGCGCTGGTTCGACCACGAGGGCGACATCCTGCGCTACGTGTTCTTCCACTCCATCGCGCTGGCCTGCCTGGTGGGCCTGTACGTGACCCTGCAGGCCTACGTCTGGCCGTTCTCGCTCATGGTCGTGCACTGATGGTGTGAGCGTTTTCAGGCTTTGGCGCTTGTGTGGCGGGCGCTAATAGCTATTGTAAAAATAGCAACGGGCGCTTTTGGCGCCCGCTGTGCCTTGGGGAGGGCGGTGCGGCCCAGAACGGTCGGGCGTGGCCCGCACGGTCATGCGGGCGGCGTCCCCTCCCGTGTCACAGCTTGCTGCGGAAGTTGGGCTTGCGCTTTTGCAGGAAAGCCTCGACGCCCTCGTGGGACTCGGGGGTGTTGTAGTACAGGGCCAGCGCCTGCATGCCCAGCGACGCGATGCCGCGGATGGAGTCCGAGTCCGCGTTGAAGGATCGCTTGGCGATCGCGATGGCCGTCGGACTCTTGTCCAGGATTTCGGCGCACCACTTTTCCACCTCCGCGTCCAGCTGGTCGTGCGGCACGACTGCGTTCACCAGGCCCATGGCCAGGGCCTCCTGCGCGCTATAGCGCCGGCACAGGTACCAGATCTCGCGCGCTTTCTTTTCGCCGATCACGCGCGCGAGGAAGGCCGTGCCGAAGCCGGGGTCCACGGAGCCGACCTTCGGGCCGACCTGGCCGAAGACCGCCTTGTCCGAGGCGATCGCCAGGTCGCAGCAGGTCACCAGCACATTGCCTCCACCGATGGCAAATCCGTTCACGCGCGCGATCACGGGCTTGGGCACTTCGCGGATGAGCCCCTGCAGTTCCTCGACCGGCAGGCCGATCACGCCGCGGCCGTCGTAGCCGCCGTCGTGCGCGGACTGGTCTCCCCCGGTGCAGAAGGCCTTGTCGCCCGCGCCGGTGAGGACGATCGCGCCGATCGACTTGTCCCAGCCCGCACGGTGGAGGGCATCGATCAGTTCATCGCAGGTCTTGCCGCGGAAGGCGTTGTACTTCTCGGGCCGATTGATGCAAAGGGTGGCCACGCCGTCCTTCACGGCGTACTGGATGTCTGTGTAGTCGGTCATTGGTGCTCTTTCGTGTGAATGGGTGGTGATGGAAGCGGCCCGGCTCAAGCTGCTGCTTGCGCAAATGGCAGCCATCTATTGTTCATATATTTGATCATTGTTCAAATATAGGTATTTTTCCCTATGCGGTACATCGTGGATATCGGCGATGATTGTTCGCATATTAGATAAATGTTCGTAAATAAGAACTTTCGGAGTGAATAGATGGCTGGACCGTTATCCAGGGTGCGCGTGCTGGATCTGACCCGTGTGTTGGCGGGGCCCTGGTCGACACAGATGCTGGCGGACCTGGGGGCTGACGTGATCAAGGTGGAGCGTCCGGTCCTCGGTGACGACACCCGGCACTGGGGGCCCCCGTGGATCAAGGACGAGGCGGGCGAGCCGACGACGGATTCGGCGTATTTCTCCTCGACCAACCGGAACAAGCGCTCGATCGCCATCGACCTGTCGAAGGCGGATGGCCAGCGCCTGATCAGGGAGCTGGCGAAGGGCTGCGACGTGCTGGTCGAGAACTACAAGGTCGGCGACCTCAAGCGCCATGGCCTGTCCTATGAGGATCTGAAGGCCGTCAATCCCGCCCTGATCTATTGCTCGGTCACCGGCTATGGCCAGGACGGCCCCTGCGCCGAGAAGCCCGGCTACGACTTCATCTTCCAGGGCGAGGGTGGCCTGATGAGCATCAACGGCGAGGAAGACGGCAAGCCGGGCGGCGGCCCGATGAAGACCTCGATCGCGATCACCGACGTCCTGACCGGCCTGAATGCGACCATCGCCATCCTCGCGGCGCTGGAGCACCGGCGCAACACGGGCGAGGGGCAGCACATCGACGTCTCGCTCCTGGACACGATCGTGCACTTCGGCTCGAACCAGATCGTCAGCTACTTCACCAGCGGCGAGGTCCCGAAGCGCTGGGGCAACGCCCACCCCAACCTCACCCCGTACCAGTCGTTCCGCACGAGCGACGGCCATTTGATCATCGCCTGCGGAAACGACGGGCAGTTCGTCAAGCTGTGCGCAGCGCTCGGCCGGGAGCAATGGGCCCGGGACCCGCGCTTTGCGCGCATGGCCGACCGCAACATCAACCGCGAGCCTCTCATCGCGCAGCTCTCGGCCATCTTCGAGAAGGAAACGACGGCTTTCTGGTTGAAGGCCCTGGAGCACTGCGACGTGCCCAACGGGAGCATCAACACCTACGACAAGGTTTTCGAGCATCCGCAGGTCGTCGCGCGCCAGCTCAAGGTCCGGCAGCAGCACGCTGCGGGCGGCGAGATCACCACGGTGCGAAACCCCATCCGCCTGTCGAAGACGCCCATCGAGTACCTCCGTCCCCCGCCGCTGCGCGCGCAGCACACGCAAGAGGTGCTTTCCAGCGTGCTCGATCTGTCGGAGCAGGAACTCGGACGGCTCGAGGCTGCCCGGGTCATTGAAATCGCAAAGAAGGACAAGTGAGACAGCCATGTACTACGCACTGACCGAGGACCAGCGGCAGATCCAGGACCTCCTGCGCCGGGTGGCCCGGGAGAAGGTGGCCCAACGGGCCGACGAAATCGACCGCACGGCCGAATACCCGCACGACATGTACGCCCTGCTCAAGGAACTGGGGCTCTTCACGCTGCCCTTCCCGACCGAGTACGGCGGCACGGGAAGCATGTTGTCGGCGTGCATCGCCATCGAGGAGCTGGCGCGCGTCTGCTACAACACGGCCTACCTGCTGCTCGTCCAGTGGGTTCCCTTCGGCGCCATCCTGCACGGCGGCACCGACGAACAGAAGGGCCGGCTCCTTCCGGGCTTGGCGTCTGGCGAGATGCGCGGCGCGTTCTCGACGACAGAGGCCCAGAGCGGCTCCGACGTCAGCGGGATCCGCACGCGCGCCGTGAAGGTGCAGGGGGGCTACCGGATCAATGGCGCCAAGATATGGTGCACCAATTCCGACCTCGCGGACTTCGTCCTGGTCGCCGCCAAGTACGAGCAGGGCGGCAAGGACGGGATCAGCCTGTTCATCGTCGAGCGGGGCACGCCCGGCTTCACCGTCGGCAAGAAGGAGGACAAGATCGGCGCGCGCGGCGTGCCCTCCTGCCCGCTCTTCCTGGACGATGTGTTCGTCCCCGAGCACAACCTGGTGGGCGGGGGCTTCAAGGCCGTGATGGAGGCCTTCAACGCCAGCCGCCCGCTGATCGGCGCGCGCGGCGTCGGCCTGGCCCAGGGCGCCATCGACCACGCCAGCGCCTTCATCAAGGAGCGCCGCGCCTTCGGCCAGCAGATCTGCGATTTCCAGGGCGTGCGCTGGATGCTGGCCGACATGGCGATCCAGACCGAGGCCGCGCGCCATCTCGTCTATCGCGCCGCCTCTCTCGTCGACCAGGCCGCACCGAGCGCCGAGCTGGCCCCGATCGCAGCGATGGCCAAGTGCTTCGCCAGCGACACGGCCATGAAGGTGGCCACGGACGCGGTGCAGCTCTTCGGCGCCGCCGGGGTCTCTTCCGAGTACCCGATCAACCGGTACTTCCGCGACGCCAAGGTGCTCCAGATCATCGAAGGCACCAACCAGATCCAGCGAAACATCGTGGCCAACAGCCTGCTTGGCCGCGTCTCGCGTTCCAACTGACCACTTCCAAAGGACAACTCATGAGCGACAACGACATGCCGACGGTCGGCCTGGGCCTCTATTTCGAGGACCTTCCCGTGGGCCGGAAATTCAAGTCCCTGGGACGGACCGTGATGGACGCGGACATCTGCGCGTTCTGCAACGTGATCCACATGACCGAGGTGCTGTTCACCGACATGGAGTTCGTGAAGAACGAGTCGGACATCAAGGGCCGCATCGCGCCGGGCGCCTTCATCTACGGCGTCGCCGAGGGGCTGCTGGCCCAGTCGACGATGCAGAAGACTGGGTATGCCTTCATCAACATGGAGTTGACCGTGCACAGCCCGGTCTTCGCGGGCGACACCCTGCACGTCGAGTGCGAGGTGGTCGAGTCCCGCGCGTCCAAGAGCCGGCCGGGCCGTGCGCTGGTGCGCACGGCCAACAAGGTGGTGAACCAGAAGGGGCAGGTGGTGCTGAGCTACACGCCGCTTCGCATGGTCAAGTGCAAGAGCGCCGCCGCCTGATCGTCCAACCCAGCCTGAAGGAGAAAAGCATGAAGGGACTCAGCAACCGCGTGGCCGTGATCACGGGCGGGGCAGGCGGCATCGGCGCCGCACTGTGCCGCCGGATGAACGAGGAGGGCGTCAAGGTCGCCATCCTGGACCTGAACCGGGACGCGGCAGCCTCGCTGGCCGGCGAACTGGGACGCAGCGGCGTCGAGGCCAAGGCCTATGGCGTGGACATCACCAGCTACGAGCAGGTCGAGGCGACGGTCGCCGACATCGAGGCCACGCTCGGCCCGATCGACATCCTGGTCAACAACGCGGGCTGGGACCATGCGGCGCGCTTCGTCGATACGGATCCGCAGCTCTGGCAGAAGCTCATCGCCATCAACCTGGTCGGACCGCTCAACCTGCAGCACACGGTGGTCAAGCGCATGATCGCCCGCGGCTTCGGCAGGATCGTGAACGTGTCCTCGGATGCGGGCCGCGTCGGCTCTTCCGGGGAGTCCGTCTACTCGGCCTGCAAGGGCGGGGTCATCTCGTTTTCCAAGACCCTGGCCCGCGAAGTCGCGAGAAAGCAGATCACCGTCAACGTGGTCTGCCCCGGCCCGACGGAAACGGCCCTGTTCCGCGACTTCGCCGGTGCCGGCGAATCCGGCGAGAAGCTGCGCGGTGCGCTCACGAAGGCCATCCCGTTCGGCCGCCTCGGCCAGCCCCAGGACGTGGTGGGCGCGGTGTGCTTCCTGTCCTCGGACGACGCCGCCTTCATCACGGGCCAGGTGCTCTCCGTCTCGGGCGGACTGACCATGGCTGGCTAAGGGCACGACGATACTTTTCAGGAGACAGACGATGAACCTCAAGTCGATCATGTCGTCGCTGCTGCTTGCAGCAGGCGTTGGAGCGACGACGCTTTCCGCGCACGCACAGGAGGCGTATCCGGCGAAGCCGATTCGCATGCTCCTCGGATTTGCCGCGGGAGGAGGAACGGATGTGATTGCGCGGGCATTGGCCGACCGGATAGGCGCCGTTCTGGGCCAGCCCGTGGTCGTGGACAACAAGCCCGGCGCCAACGGCAACATCGCGGCCGAAATGGTGGCGCGTGCGCCTGCCGACGGGTACACCTTGCTCTACAACACATCGTCCATCGCCATCAGCCCCGGTCTCTATCCCAAACTCACGTACAACGTGACCAAGGACCTGGCCCCGGTGTCGATCACGGCCAACCTGCCCATCGTGCTCGTGGCGGCGAAGAACCTCAACATCACGTCGGCGCAGGACTTCGTTGCGCACTTGAAGAAGCACCCTGGGCAGCTGAACTATGCATCGGCAGGCAATGGAAACATTACGCACCTGTCGGCCCTGCTGTTCCTGCAGGCGACCGGCACGGTGGCGAATCACATTCCTTACCGCAGCGAAGCCCCGGCCATGACCGACCTGGCCGGGGGCCAAGTCTCCTTTTACCTCGGGACGTCGCCGGGCGTCATTCCGCTCATGAAGGACGGCCGTGTTCAGGGGCTGGCCACGGCCTCGCTCAAGCGGATGCCGGCCGTACCGGATCTCCCCACGCTGTCGGAAACGGTCGCCAAGGGCCTGGAGCTCGGCGCCTGGTCCGGAATCATGGCCCCCGCGGGAACCAGGCCGGAAGTCATCCAGAAGCTCAATGCCGCCATCGGCCTTGCCCTGCAGGACAAGGTCCTGCTCGAAAAGTTCGCGGTCCAGGCCGCGGAACCCAGGCACGGAACATCCGAGCAGTATGGCGCCTTCATCCAGGCCGAGTTGTCGCGCTGGTCCCAGATCATCAAGGCCAACAACGTGCGGATCGACTAGCTGCAAGAGGTCCATATGAGTTCCATTCACCTGAGCAAGGAAGAACTGCAGGCCATCGTGGATCGCTCGTCGTTCAACCGGTGGCTTGGCATGACAGTCGACAAGGTCCTCGAAGACAGCGTGTGCCTGAGGATCACTTGGCGCGACGAGCTGATTTCGAGCCCCGAGCGGCAGTCGATCCATGGGGGCGTCATCGCAGCGCTCATCGATTGCGCGGCCGACTACGTGATCGCGGCCCATCTGGGCCATGCGGTGCCGACGATCGATCTGCACATCGACTACCACCGTGTGGCCCGGCCGGGCGACCTCATGGCGGAAGCCCGCATCACGCACCTGGGCTCCACCATGGGCGTCGCGACCGCCAGGGTCACGGACGGGCAGGGCAGGCTCGTGGCGAGTGGCCGGGGGCTCTACATGGCAGCGGCCCGTCCGGCGTCGACGCCTCCCGCGCCGCACTGATGGCCGGACCATCCTCATTGACAGAAAGACAATCATGGGAATTACCAGAATGCGCGTTGGCAAGTGGGTGAGCGCGGCCATCTTGGGTCTTGGCTTTGCGCTGCCTGCGGCCGCCCAGGACAAGTGGCCCAGTCAGCCGATCAAGCTGATCGTTCCTTTTGCAGCCGGTGGTGCGACGGATCAGGTCGCGCGCCTCGTCGCCTCGAAGATGGGCGCGGTGCTGGGCACGACGGTCGTCGTCGACAACCGTGTCGGAGCGAATGGCAACATCGGCGCCGACCTCGTCGCGAAGGCGGCGCCCGACGGCTACACCTTCCTCCACACGACCTCGTCCATCGCGTTCACCGCAGCCTTCAAGCAGAAGGTTCACTACAACCTGGCCAAGGATCTCCAGCCGGTGACCCTGGCGATCAACCAGCCGCTGCTGGTCATGTCCAGCTTGCAGTCCGGCATCGTCGATGCGGCAACCCTGCGGGAATATCTCCGCAAGCACGACAACAAGGTCACCTACGCCTCGTCGGGGAACGGAAATCTCACGCACCTGGCGATGTACGTGATCCTGAATGCGCTGAAAGCCGACGCGACGCACGTTCCGTACAAGGGCGGTGCCGCTGCCTTTCCGGATTTCATCGCGGGGCGCGTAGACCTGTTCTCCGATCCGATCAATTCCGCCTATCCGCATGTGCGGGAGAAGCGAGTGACCGCCCTGGCCGTTACCGGAGAGAAGCGCTCGCCGCTTGCACCCGACGTGCCGACGGTCAACGAGTCTCTTTTGCCCGGATTCACCATGGGCGCCTGGCAGGCGGTCTTCGCCCCGGCCGGCACGCCGCCCGAGATCGTCGCGAAGGTGCGGCAGGCCTACGGCGTCGCGCTGCAGGATCCTTCCATCAAGGCCAAGCTGGCGTCCGACGGGGCCGAGGCCATCGGCTCTTCCGGCGAGGAACTCAAGGCCTTCATGGACTCCGAGATCAAGCGCTGGGAGAAGGTGGTGCAGACTTCCGGCGTCAAGCTGGACTAGGGGCGGCGCGATGTCTTCATCATCCACTGCCGAGGAGAGCCGGGGCAGGGGGCCGCTGCACGGCGTCAGGATCATCGAGCTCGCGGGCATCGGGCCCGCACCCTTCGCGGCCATGCTGCTGGCGGACCTCGGTGCAACCGTGCTCCGGATCGACCGGCCCGTCCCGGCCCAGCTCGGCATCGAGCGCCCCCTGAAGTTCAACCTGCTGCTGCGCAATCGGCAGAACCTGTCGATCGACCTCAAGAGCGAGGCTGGCAGGGCGCTTGTCCTGGAACTCGTGGAAAGGGCCGATGGGCTCATCGAGGGTTTCAGGCCGGGCGTCACGGAACGCCTCGGGCTGGGGCCCGACCCATGCCTGGCCCGCAACCCGCGATTGGTGTACGGGCGCATGACAGGGTGGGGGCAGGAGGGCCCCTTGGCCCAGGCGGCCGGACACGACCTCAACTACATCGCCATGACGGGAGTCCTGTCCTGGATCGGACGGCCGGAGCAAGGTCCGGTGCCTCCGCTCAACCTGGTCGGCGACTTCGGCGGAGGCGGGCTCTATCTGGCGCTCGGCATGCTCGCCGCCATCTTGGAGAGCCGCATCCGCGGACACGGCCAGGTCGTCGACGCCGCCATCATCGACGGCACCGCATCCCTGGCCACCTCGGTCTTCGGCATGCACGCTGCGGGGCTGTTGGGGCCCCGAGGCAGCAACATCCTCGACGGGGGGGCTCCGTTCTATGACGTGTACCGCTGCAAGGACGGCAAGTACGTCTGCGTTGCGCCCATCGAGCCGAAGTTCTACGCGGAGCTCTGCCGTCTGCTGGGACATTCCATCGAAGCCATCGGGCTCCAGCAGGACCGGCAAGCATGGGGGGCGACGAAGGAGCAACTCCGGCAGATCTTCGCGTCCAAGACGCGGGACGAATGGTGCGCCTTGCTGGAGGGGACCGATGCCTGCTTTTCTCCGGTGCTGGAGCCCGAGGAGGCCGCCGAGCATCCGCACCTGAAGGCGCGGCAGACTTTCGTGGAGGTCGACGGCGTCGTCCAGCCGGCGCCGGCGCCGCGCTTTTCCCGCAGCGCGCCGCAGGCGCCCAAGCCTCCCGAGACGCCGACCGAACGCGGCAGCCTCAACGCCTTGCGCGATTGGCTGGGGGAGGAGGGTGCGGGCAGGTGGTCCGGCCACCTTGCGAAGGCCGGTGCCTGAGGCTGCGCCTCATTCCATTTCTAAATCAACCGATTACTTTGTCGGCTTCGCTGGCCGTACGGGTTGTACGGTCTGCGCTTCGCCTTCGCGTGCTCGGCTGATCGAGCAATGGAATCAGAGTCGCTGGCCGGCCGCCTGGTACGTGCGCGCGTTCGCGAGCGTGCGCGAAGCCCGGCCGGCAACGTCGATGACAAGCTCCCGCATCTTCGGCAGCGACTTCGTCATGCGGTCCAGCGGGGCGGCCAGCAGCAGGGCATGGGAGACTTGGCCCATGGCGTCGAAAAGGGGCGCCGCAATCCCTGCAGCCCCCTCGACGGCTTCGCTCAGGCTGACGGCGCAGCCTTCCCCGCGGATCCTCTGCAAATCCTCGCGCAGCCGCGAGACCTCGACGGCTTCGCCGCTGACGGGGCTGTGGAAGGGGCCCGTGGATAGGAAGGACTCGATCCACTCCGGCGGCTGATACGCAAGCAGGACACGGCCCGCAGCGGAGACGAACAGCGGCCGCACCGCGCCGACGCCGACGGCGTACCGCACGGCCTGCTTGCTCTCGATGGCATCGATGTACGTCACGATCCGGTGCTGGCGGTCGAGTGCCGTGAGGTAGGCGCTCTCGTTGCTCCGGGTGGCGAGCTCTTGCACAAACCCACGCGCGAGACTGCTGTAGGAGTGCCCGGCCATGAGACTCATGGACAACTGAAGGATGGCCGGCCCCGGCCGATAGCGGTTGCCCGACTGAACGAGATATTCCGTACCCACCAGTGGACGCAGGAGCCCCAACAGGCTGCTCTTGGGCGAGCTGAGTGCCTGGCTCAGCTCCGTCAGCGTCATGCCCTCCTCGGCCTTCGCGAGCAGCCCGAAGATGCTGAGCACGCGAACGAGCGAACGCGGTCCGGAAGAAACGGGGTCTGAGGTGGCTGCCTCGGCGGGGGCGAGAGGCTCGTCCGAAGCGGTACTTTGGGTCATCTGCCTTGTGAAATAAGCTGTCGCATTCTATAGAGAGCCATTTCCTGGGCAGCCTTCCGCTGCCTGGCAGTCCATCGGCCCGGATACATCCACTCGGTCAACAAAAGATCGTAAACACGCTCTGAAAACCGGCTCTAGAACGGAATGTCGTCATCCATGTCGTCAAAGCCCGATGCGGCGCGCGGCGGCTGGGCCACGGGGGCTGGGGCCGGGCGGGCCGCGGGCGGTGCCGGGCGCGGCGCGGGCGCGGCGCGGCGCGGTGCCTCGTAGCCGCCGCCCTCGCCGTAGCCGCCGTCGTCATAGCCGCCGCCGGAGCCGCCGCCGGAGCCGGCGCGGCTGCCCAGCATCTGCATGGTGTCGGCGCGGATCTCGGTGGTGTAGCGCTCCTGGCCGCTCTGGTCGGTCCACTTGCGCGTGCGCAGGGAGCCTTCCACGTACACCTGCGAGCCCTTGCGCAGGTACTGGCCCACGATCTCGGCCAAGCGGCCATTGAAGACCACGCTGTGCCATTCCGTGGCTTCCTTGTTCTCTCCGGTGTTCTTGTCGCGCCAGCGGTCGGTGGTGGCGATGCGCACGTTGGCTACCTGGTCGCCGCTGGGGAAAGTGCGCATTTCGGGGTCGCGGCCGAGGTTGCCGACGATGATGACTTTGTTGACGGATGCCATGAAAAAAATCCTTTGTGCGTCAGCCCGGACGGCAGGGGGAGGGTTTCCGGGCCAGATGAGCCAGAAACGGCCCCTGCGAGGCCGCAGGCGTGCAGCATAGCGCACAGATGCCCTATTGTTTACAGCGTGTTTCGAGAATTCGGGCCCGTGGCTATCATGCCCCTGGAGACCACATCATCGGCCGCCCCATGACCGCGCTGCACCTGCACTTCCCGCCCGACCTGCATTACCTGATGGAGCATCAGGTCTGGGCGCGGCTGCAGGGCGACGGCACGGCCACCGTGGGCATCACGGCGCTGGGCATTGCCCTGTCGGGCGAGATCTACATGTGCCGGCCCAAGCGCCTGGACACCACCCTGGTCCAGGGCGCGACGGTGGCGGTGGTGGAACTGGCCAAGGCCATCGTCGCGGTGAAGACCCCCGTGTCCGGCAGCATCGTCGCCGTCAACCCGGCCCTGGAGCAGCGCCCCGGCCTGGTGCATGCCGACCCCTATGGCGAGGGTTGGATCGCGCGCCTGGCGCTGGGCGACTGGGCCGCCGACCAGGGCGCGCTGGTGCATGGCGACGCGGTGGCAGCCGCCATGGCCCGGCATGCGCGCGCCTTTGGCCATGACATCGCGCCGCCCGGCGCCGGCGGGGCCGCGCCATGAGCTTTACCGCGCACGATGCCGCCGGCGTGGCCATCCTGCTGTGGGCCGCCGATGCGTCCTGCCCGCAGCGGCTGGCGACGCCGTTCTTCCATGCCGCGGCGGCCGCGGCCATGGATGTGCCGGTGGAGGTCTACTTCAGCGCCGCCAGCGTGCGCCTGCTGGTCCCGGCGGTGGCGGCGGGCCTGCGCGCCAGCAGTCGGGCGGACAAGACGATTGCCGACAACCTGCGCGAGGCGGTGGACCTGGGCGCGCGCCTGTTTGCCTGTGCCGACGCGCTGGCGGCGCAGGGCCTGGGCCCGGATGACCTGATGCCGGGCTGCGAGCGCGGCGGCGCGGTGCAGTTCATGGCGCGGGCGATCGACCTGCGCTGGCGCGCCCTGGTGTTTTGAATAGGTGGCGGAAGGGCATGGGAGTCGAACCCACCCGGCGGCGCTTGGCGCCGCCCACCGGGTTTGAAGCCCGGCCCACCCACCAGGATGGTTGCCCTTCCTCTTATCCATTTCTAAATCAGCCGATTACTTTGTCGGCTTCGCTGTGGCCGTACTTGTTGTACCGTCTTCTTCGCCGCCGAACAGCATGCAGTCGCCGCGCAGCCGGTGCGTATCCGCCACGCGGCGCGTGAAGCCCGCGCGGTCGAAGTATTCCAGAATCTGTATCGCCCGTTTGCGCCCCAGGCCGGTCACGTCGCGGAAACCGGCCGCGAGCACCACTCCGTCGTGCGCCGCGCCCACCTGGCGCGTCAATGCGGCCAGGCGCCGCATGGCGGGCGGGGGGTAGAACAGGTCCTTGATCACCTGGTGCAGTTCGCCGCGGCGGGCCAGGCGCGCCAGGGTGGTGCGCACCAGGGGCTCGGGCTCGCCGGCGTCGCGCGCCAGGTCGCGCGCCCAGGCGCCCTCGAAGCCGGCGGCGGCCAGGGCGGGCCCGACCTTTTGCGCGATGCGTTCCTCGGTGGCCGACAGTTGCGCGCCGTGGCTGGGCAGGTGCGCCACGGCGCCGCGCTGCACCACCCGGCCCGCCTGCGCAAGCCGCGCCAGCAGGGCTTGCCACAGGGCGGGCGCCAGGCGCGGCGCGGCCAGGCGGCGCCAGCGGGCGGCGTCGGGGCCGAGCTCGTCGGGGTGCTGCTCGTGAAAGCCCTGCAGCGCCGCCAGCGCGGCGGCGGCCAGTGCCTCGGCCTGCGCGGCCCCCAAGGCCCAGCCGTCGCGGCCCAGGCTGCCATCGGGCGGCGCCGGCGGCAGCGCCAGCCCCTGCGCGGCGGCAAAGCGTGCCAGGTCCACGCCCTGCGGCGCCACGGCCAGCAATGCGGCCAGGCGCTGCCCGGCGCCGGGTTGCTGCAGCGCCGCCAGTTCCGCCAGGCGCTGCGGTGTGCGCCGGTAGCGCGTGGGCGCCTGCGGGTCCAGCACCTGCCCGCCGGCGATGGTGCGGCTGGCGGATGCGTCGCGCAGCAGCACGCGTTCGCCATGCCAGGCGCCCAGGGGCGCCTGCAGCACCAGTTGCGCCAGCGCCGTGGCGCCGGGGGCGAGCGGGTCGGCATCCAGCAGCGCGACGGTGGCGTTGCAGTGCGCCGCGCCTATGTGGGCCTGCACATGCGCGCCGGAGCGCAGCGCCTGCGCCTCGCCCGGCCACAGCGTGAGCCGCAGGTCCAGGCGCGCGCTGGCCAGGGCCACGGCGGGCGAGGTGAGCCACTGGCCGCGCGCCACCGCCTCGCGCGCCAGGCCGGCCAGGGCCACGGCGCAGCGCTGGCCGGCGTGGGCCTGCGGCACGGGCCGGTTCTGCGCGTGCAGGCTGCGCACGCGGGCCTGCAGCGGCACGCCGCCCGCGGTGGGGCCGATGGCCAGTTCGTCGCCCACGCGCACGCTGCCGGCGTGGATGGTGCCGGTGACCACCGTCCCCGTGCCGTCGAGCGTGAAGGCGCGGTCTATGGCCAGGCGCAGGCCGTGCGCTGCGCTGGCTGCCGCCGGCTGTGGTGCGGCCCGGGCGGCGTCGAACAGCAGGCGGCGCAGCGCGTCGATGCCGGCGCCGGTGTGCGCCGACACGCCCAGGACGGGCGCGCCGGCCAGCGCCGTGCCGTGCAGCAGCCGGGCCATCTCGGCGTGCACGGCGGCCTGCCGTTCGGGCGTGGCGCGATCGGTCTTGGTGATGACCACGGCGCCGCGGCCTATGCCCAGCAGCGACAGCACGGCCAGGTGCTCGCGCGTCTGCGGCATGGGGCCGTCGTCGGCGGCCACGAGCAGCAGCGCAAACTGGATGCCGCTGGCGCCGGCCACCATGGTGTGCACCAGGCGTTCGTGGCCGGGTACGTCGATGAAGCCTATGCGCCCGCCCGACGGCGTGTCCAGGTAGGCGTAGCCCAGCTCGATGCTGATGCCGCGCTTTTTCTCCTCGGGCAGGCGGTCGGTGTCCACGCCGGTGAGGGCGCGCACCAGCGTGGTCTTGCCGTGGTCTATGTGGCCTGCGGTGCCTACAATCATTTTGATAGCTGTTGGCGCTTATCTCACAAGCGCAAGAGGCCGATTTGGTTGATGAATGCCTGGGCGTCTTCCAGGCAGCGCATGTCCAGCAGCAGGCGGTCGTCCTGTATGCGGCCTATCACCGGCAGCGGCAGCGCGCGCAGCGCCTGGGCGAGCTGCGCGAGGGCGCGGCCCACGCCCCGGGCATCCACGGGCGCAAGCGCCAGGCCGCTGGATGCCAGGCGCTCCACGGGCAGCGAGCCGGAGCCGATCTGGCCCTGCAGCGCCACCGGCTGCACGCTGTAGCGCGGCGCCAGGGCGGCCTGCAGCGCGGGCAGCACGGCGCGCGCCGTGGCCTCGATGTCGGCCAGCGGGCGCGTGAGCAGGCGCAGCGTGGGCAGGTCCTGCGCCAGGCGTTCCGGGCGCAGGTACAGGCGCAGCGTGGCCTCCAGCGCGGCCAGGGGCAGCTTGCTCATGCGCAGCGCGCGCTTCATGGGGTGCTGGCGGATGCGCGCCACCAGGTCCTTGCGCCCCACGATCAGGCCCGCCTGCGGGCCGCCCAGCAGCTTGTCGCCGCTGAAGGTCACCACGTCGCAGCCGGCCTGCAGCATCTGCCGCGGCGTGGGTTCGCGCGGCAGGCCGTAGGCGCCCATGTCGATGAGGGCGCCGCTGCCCAGGTCGGTGGCCAGGGGCAGGCCATGGGCGTGGGCGATGGGCGCCAGCCGCGCTTCGTCCACCGCGCTGGTGAAGCCCTGCACGGCGTAGTTGCTGGTGTGCACCTTCATCAGCAGGGCGGTGCGTTCGTTGATGGCGCGTTCGTAGTCGTGCGCGTGCGTGCGGTTGGTCGTGCCCACCTCGACCAGCCGGGCGCCGGCGCTGGCCATCACGTCGGGCATGCGGAAGGCGCCGCCGATCTCGACCAGCTCGCCGCGCGAGACGATGACTTCCTTGCCCGGCGCCAGCGCCGCCAGCGTGAGCAGCACGGCGGCGGCGTTGTTGTTCACCACGGTGGCGGCCTCGGCGCCGGTGAGCTCGCACAGCAGGCTCTCGACGATGCCGTCGCGGTCGCCGCGGCTGCCGCTGGCCAGGTCGTATTCCAGGTTGTTCGGGCCGGCCATCATGGCCTGCATGTGCGCCAGCGCCGCCTGCGGCAGCAGGGCGCGGCCCAGGTTGGTGTGGATGACCGTGCCGGTCAGGTTGAGCACCGCGCGCATGGCAGGCTGCAGGCGCTGGCCGATGCGCCGGGCCAGGGCGTCGGCCAGCGCGCCGGGCGCCACCTGGCTGCGCGGCAGGGCGCCGGCCAGGGCCTGGGCGCGCAGCGCGGCCAGCAGCGCGCGCGCCTCGCCGGCCACCAGCGTGTGGCCGTGGGTTTCGACCAGGGCGGCGCAGGCGTCCAGGCGCAGCAGCTTGTCGAGCGCGGGCAGGTCCTGGGGCCGTGCGGCGGGCGGGGGGCTGGGTGAGGCCGGGGAACCGTGGACCACGGATTCTTCGGGCAATGCCATCAGCTCCCTCCGGGCCCCGCGTCGCCGTCGCCAAACAGCAGCAGGAGGTTCACGCCGTGGCGGTTGAAGCCGGCCTCGGACACCAGCAGGTCCAGCGTGAGCGTGGCCAGGTCGTCGGCCAGCGGCTCCACATGCAGGTCGCGCGCCACATGCATGGTCTTGAGGTAGTGGCGGCAGCCGTCGCAGGTCTCGGCCTCGACGGCGGCGCGCGCGGCCGAGGGCTTGCCGTCGTCGGCCAGCGCCCGCAGCGACTGGTAGCGGATGCCCTGCGTCGCCAGGCAATGCGTGCACTGGATGCGGTTCATGTGCCACTGGGCGCTGCACAGCGCGCAGTGCAGGTAGCGCTGGCCTTCCTGCTGCCCGCCCAGGCGCGTGATGCTGGCTGTGGCCAGGCTGCCGCAGCAGGGGCAGCGGGTGGCATCCGCCGGCACGCGGAACGCCTCGGGCTGCGCGGCCCCGGTCGCCGCCAGCAGATGCGTGAAGTACAGCTGCAGGCCGGCGGCGATCAGCGGCGCGGCGGCCAGGTCCAGCCCCAGCGTGATGCCGGCCAGCAGGCGGTCGGCCTGCTGCTCCAGCGCCGCGTCGGGCAGGTCCATGACGCCCTGCACGCCGGGGCGCGCCGGGCTGTCGGCGGGCAGCTTGTCCAGCACCTGCCGCAGCAGGGCGCGCAGTTCGCCGCGCCACTGCAAGGCGCGGGGCCAGCGCTCGGTGGCCAGCAGCGGCGCGCCGGACTGCGCCGCGGCGGCGATCTGCGCGGCATCGGGCAGCGGCACCCCGGGGTATTGCTGCAGGCGCGCGTGCTGGGCCTCGCAGACCACGGCCATGAGCATCAGGTAGTCGCGCATGGCGTGGCCGGCCGCAAGCTCGCGCAGGCGCAGCGCGCGCTCGGCGAACACGCGCCGGGGGTCGGGCAGCAGCAGGCGGGGGATTTCCAGGCCCGAGCGCAGCCGGATGTCCTCGGGGCTGGGGCTCTGGCGGGTGGTGGGGCTTGGGTTCAAGGCTGCAACAAGGTCAAAAAAGGCTGCCGGCAGTGTGCACCACCGCGCGGCAGCCAGGGCCAGTCAAGGGGTGTGGAACAGGTTCATTCGTGGGCCTTCGGGGCTTGCCGCTGCATCTGCTCGCGGTACCACAGGGGGTGGTGGTGCTTGGCCCAGCCCGCGCTGACGCTGCCGCGCACCATGGCGCCCAGCGTGCCCTTGACCCACAGGGCCGCGTAGGCATGCACGATCACGGCCAGCACCAGCACGAAGGCCGCCACGGCATGGGCCAGCACGGCGATGCGCTGCAGCCAGATAGGCACGCTGGAGGCGAACCAGGCCTGCCAGAACAGCAGGCCGCTGCCCAGCAGCACCAGCAGGCAGAGCACGAAGGCCCAGAAGACCAGCTTTTGCCCGCCGTTGTACTTGCCCACCGGCGGCATGACGGCCTTGTTGCCCTCGGACACCATCTTGCCGGCCGATTGCAGCCATGCCGAGTCCTCGTCGCGCCATACGTTGGCGCGCACGAACGCGAAGAACAGGCCCAGGAACAGCACGAACATGGCCAGCCCCAGGTAGGGGTGCAGGATGCGCGCCCACTGCGGCCCGCCGACGAGCGCCGTGAGCCAGAACAGCGCCGGGTGGAACAGCGCGAAGCCGGACACGGCGGCGAGCACGAAGCAGGTCGCCACGGCCCAGTGGTTGGAGCGCTGGCCGGCGTTGTAGCGTTGCAGCTGAAGCTTTTTCATGACTGCTCTCCTTGTGTCCTGGAGTCACCGGCGGCGTACTCCTCGTCCTCCTCCGGCACTTCCAGCGGACCCTTGCGCAGGTAGTGGAACCAGCCGGTGAAGGCCGCGCCGGCCATCACCGCCAGCGCCGCCGGCTTGGTCCAGCCCTTCCAGGCCGAGACCCAGGGGCTGATGCTGGGTTCCTTGGGCAGGTGCGTCAGCTCGGGCTGGTCGGCATGCTTGAGCACGTACATGACATGCGTGCCGCCCACTCCGGCCGGGTTGTACAGGCCGGCGTTCTGCCAGCCGCGCTCTTGGAGCTCGGCGGCGCGCTCCTGGCCGCTGGCCACCATGTCCTCCTTGGTGCCGAAGGTGATGGCGCCCGTGGGGCAGGTCTTCACGCAGGCCGGCTCCAGGCCCACGCCCACGCGGTCCGAGCACAGGGTGCACTTGTAGGCCTTGTTGTCCTTCTCGCTCACGCGCGGCACGTTGAACGGGCAGCCCTTGATGCAGTAGCCGCAGCCGATGCAATGCTCGCTGATGAAGTCCACGATGCCGTTGGCGTACTTCACGATGGCGCCCGGCGAGGGGCAGGCCTTCAGGCACCCCGGGTCCTCGCAGTGCATGCAGCCGTCCTTGCGGATCAGCCATTCGAGCTTGTCCTTCTCGGGCTCCACCTCGAAAAAGCGCATCACCGTCCAGGACTGGGGCGTGAGGTCGCTGGGGTTGTCGTAGACGCCGATGTTGCTGCCGACGTCGTCGCGCAGGTCGTTCCACTCCATGCACGCCACCTGGCAGGCCTTGCAGCCTATGCACTTGGAGACGTCGATGAGCTTGGCGACCTCGGGCACATGGGCGCGCGCCCGCGGCGCCGGGGTGGTCGTGGCCGAGCGGGCGACCACGTCTTGCGATTGCAGACTGGACATGGCTCACACCTTTTCAACGTTGACGAGGAAGGCCTTGAACTCCGGCGTCTGCGAGTTGGCGTCGCCGACGAAGGGGGTCAGGGTGTTGGCGATGTAGCCGGGCTTGGTCTGGCCGGTGAAGCCCCAGTGGAAGGGTATGCCCACCAGGTGCACCTTCTGGCCATTGACCGGGAACGGCTTGATGCGCTTGGTGACCACGGCCTTGGTCACGATGTGGCCGCGGTTGCTGCTCACCTTGACGCTGTCGCCGTGCCGGATGCCTTTCTCCTTGGCCAGCTCCTCGCTGATCTCCACGAAGGACTCGGGTTGCACGATGGCGTTCAGCCGCGCGTGCTTGGTCCAGGTGTGGAAGTGCTCGGTCAGGCGGTAGGTGGTGGCCGCGTAGGGGAACTCCTCCTTCTTGCCGAAGGCGTCCATGTCGCTCTTGAACACCCGCGCCGCAGGGTTGCTGACGGCCTTGGGGTTGTCCGGGTGCAGGGGGTTGACGCCGATGGGGGTCTCGAACGGCTCGTAGTGCTCGGGGAAGGGGCCGTCCGCCATGCCGATGGCGTGCAGGCGCGCCACGCCCTCAGGGTTCATGATGAACGAGCCCATGCCGATCTCGGGCGCCGCCGTGGGCAGCATGTCCGGGATGTCGGCCCCCGTCCAGGCCTTGCCGTTCCAGTACTCGTACTTCTTGTTCGGCGCCCAGGGCTTGCCGCTCGCGTCGGCGCTGGCGCGGTTGTACAGGATGCGGCGGTTGGCCGGCCAGGCGAAGCCGAAGTTCTGGTACACGCCCAGGCCGCTCGGATCGTCGAGGCTGCGGCGCGCGGTCAGGTTGCCCGCCTCGCTCCAGCAGCCCGAGTAGAGCCAGTTGCCGCACGCCGTGGAGCCGTCGTCGCGCAGCATGGCGAAGCCCGGTAGCTGCTGGCCGGCCTTGACCAGCACTGCGCGCGGCGCCGACGGGTTGGCCGGATCGGCCGGCGCCAGCACGTCGCCCAGGGCCTTGCCGCTGATCTCGCGCAGCAGCTCGGGGGCCGAGGGCTCGTGCGGGCGCGCATAGTCCCACGTCAGGTTCAGGATGGGCTCGGGCAGGGCGCCGCCGTCCTTGGCGTACATCTCGCGCAGCTTCAGGAACAGCAACGCCATGATTTCCGAGTCCGGCTTGGCCTCGCCCTGCGGATCGACGGCGCGGTCCTTCCAGAGCGCGACGCGACTGGAGTTGGTGAGCGTGCCTTCCTCCTCGGCAAAGCAGCAGCTGGGCAGGCGGAAGACCTCGGTCTGGATGCTCTCGGTCTTGACGTCGTTGAGCGCGCCGTAGTTCTTCCAGAACTCGCCCGTTTCCGACTCCAGCGGGTCGATGATGACCAGGTACTTGAGCTTGGCCAGCGCCGACGACAGCTTGTTCTTGTTGGGCACCGTGGCCAGCGGGTTGAAGCCCTGCGAGATGAAGCCGTTCATCTTGCCCTGGTGCATCAGCTCGAACAGGTGCATGGCGTCGTAGCCGCCGGCGAGCTTGGGCACCCAGTCGTAGCAGAACTGGTTCTCCGCCGTCGCCGCCTTGCCGTAGTACGACTTCATCAGGCTGTTGAAGAAGCGCGGGAAGTTGCTCCAGTAGTTGAACTGGTTCGGCCGCATGGCCTTGGGCGTGCAGCGCTTGAGGTACTTCTCGTAGGTGTCGTCGGCGTCGGTGGGCGCGCTCAGGTAGCCCGAGAACACCTCGGCATAGGCGTTCATGTCGGTCACGCCCTGCACGTTGGAATGCCCGCGCAGCGCGTTCACGCCGCCGCCCGGGCGCCCCATGTTGCCCAGCAGCAGCTGGATCATGGCCATGGTGCGGATGTTCTGGCTGCCCACGGTGTGCTGCGTCCAGCCCAGCGCGTACAGGATGGTGCTGGTCTTGTCGGGCGCGGACATCTCGCCGAGCATCTCGCAGATCTTCAGGAACTTGTCCTGCGGCGTGCCGCAGATGTTGCTCACCATCTCCGGCGTGTAGCGGCTGTAGTGCTTCTTCAGCTGCTGGTACACGCACAGCGGATCCTGCATGGTCTCGTCCACCAGCACGTACCCGTCCGGGCCCATCTGGTAGCCCCAGCTGGACTTGTTGTACTTGCGCGTGGCCTCGTCGTAGCCGCTGAAGATGCCGTTGTCGAGCTTGAACTCCGGCTTGGTCAGGAAGGTGGCGTCGGTGTTGAACTTGACGTATTCGTGGTGAATCTTGTCATTGCTCAGGAGCCAGTTGATGACCCCGCCCAGGAAGGCGATGTCGGTGCCGTTGCGGATCGGCGCGTACAGGTCGGCCACTGCCGAGGTGCGGTTGAAGCGCGGGTCGATCGAGATCAGCCGGGCCTTGCGCTTTTGCATTGCCTCGACCACCCATTTGAAGCCTACCGGGTGGGCTTCCGCGGCATTGCCGCCCATCACTATGATCAGATCGGCATTCTTGATGTCGGTCCATGAATTGGTCATCGCTCCGCGACCGAAAGTCGGGCCCAGACTGGACACCGTCGGCGCGTGTCAGACGCGTGCTTGCGTATCGATCCCGACCATCCCCAGGCTGCGCGCAACCTTGACGGTGAGATAGCTCGACTCGTTGGTCGAGGAACTGCACATCAGGAAGCCGGTGGTCGTCCAGCGGTTCACGGTGGTGCCGGCGTCGTTCCTGGCCTGGAAGTTGGCGTCGCGGTCCGCCTTCATGTGCCTGGCGACGCGGGTCAGGGCATCGTCCCAGCTGATGCGCTTCCATTCCTTGCTGCCCGCCTCGCGCACCGAGGGATACTTGATGCGCGCCGGAGAGTTGATCATGTCCATCACGCCCGCGCCCTTGGGGCACAGCGAGCCGCGGCTGACCGGATTGTCCGGGTCGCCCTCGATGTGGATCACGTGGTTCTTGGCGTTCTTGGCGCCGTCCCCGAGCTTGTAGATCAGCATGCCGCAGCTCACCGAGCAGTAGGGGCAGATGCTGCGCGCGACGGTGGCGCTGGCGAGTTTGAAGGCGCGGGTTTCAGCGAGTGCGGCTGCGGGTGAGAAGCCCATTGCCACCAGACTCGACCCGACCAGCCCCGCCGCGCTCACGCGGAAGAACTGTCTGCGGTGCATGTCCATGACTTGTCTCCTGAATTGTTGAGCGCCGTCGTGGGGATGGCGCGAGCCCCCCGTGGCGAGGGGCCGATTCAGTGTAGGCAAGGGGGTGCGGGGCAGACACCATGTAAACCCTTAAGAACCACGCGCACCGCCCGGCGCTGGCCCGTCAGGTGCCGGGGCGCAGATTCGCGCTGCCCGCGCCGGCCCGCCCCACGGGCTGCAGCGGCCAGGTGACGGCCAGCCAGGCCAGGGCCAGCACGGCGGTGGCGGCGAACAGCCCGCCCGCGCCGGCCCACTTGGCCAGTGCGCCGCCCAGTGCGCCGCCGGCGAACAGGCCCAGCGACTGCAGCGTGTTGTACGCGCCCAGGGCCGCGCCGCGCAGATGGGCCGGGGCCATGCGCGAGACCAGGCTGGGCTGCGTGGCCTCCAGCATGTTGAAGCCGCAGAAGAACACGAACAGCAGCGCGCCGAGCAGCGTTACGGTGGGCACGACGCCGCCGGCCGCCAGCCCCCCCAGGGCGGCCTGCACCAGCGCGATCAGGCCGATCGACAGCAGCAGGGCCCCGCGCAGCCGCCCGCGCCGCTCCATGGCGAACAGCCCCCCCATGGCGACGACCGAGAGCACCAGCGCGGGCAGGTAGACGTGCCAGTGCACGTCCTTGGGCAGGCCCGCCTGCACCAGCATGGCGGGCACGGCCACCCACATGGCCATCTGTATGGTGTGCAGCGCGAACACGCCCAGGTTCAGGCGCAGCAGGTCGGCATGGCGCCACACGTCGGACAGGCGGCCCTGCGGCGTGTCGCCGTGGTGGCGGGTTTCGGGCGGCACCACCCACAGGATCAGCGCCACGCCGCCCAGCGCCAGCGCAAACGTGAGCACGAACAGGCCCTGCAGGCCGATGTAGGCGGTGAGGAAGGGAGCCGCCACCAGCGCCACGGCGAACATCAGGCCGATGCTGATGCCCACCAGCGCCATGGCCTTGGTGCGCACGGCGTCGCGCGTCTGGTCGGCCAGCAGCGCGGTGACGGCGGCCGACACCGCCCCGGCGCCCTGCAGCGCCCGGCCCACCAGCAGGCCCATGACCGAGTCGGCCAGCGCCGCCACCAGGCTGCCCGCGGCGAACACCAGCAGGCCGAGCGCGATGACGCGCTTCCTGCCGAAGCGGTCGGACGCCATGCCCAGCGGCAGCTGGAAGAACGCCTGCGTGAGCCCGTACATGCCCATGGCCAGCCCCACGAGCGCGGGATCGTCGCCGCCGGCGTACTTGCGCGCCTCCAGCATGAACACGGGCAGCACCAGGAACAGCCCCAGCATGCGCATGGCGAAAATGGCCGCCAGGCCGAGGCTGGAGCGCCGCTCCAGCGCCGTCATGCGCGAGGCGGGGGCCGCAGCGGCGGGCGGGGATGAGGGGGTGGTGGTGTCCGACACGGGTGCAATCGGTGCTCAGGCAAAACCCGCATTGTGGCGCAGCGCGGGTTTCCCGGTTCCGGCCAGGGGCCTGGCGCGCATCGGGCGCTGTCCTATCATGGTAGGTTTTCTTCGAGCACCCCAGCGATGGCCGATACCGCCCCACCACCCGCCCACCCGCCCGCACCGGACGCCGGACGCCCGCTGGCCCAGGTGCTGCGCGGCGCCGGGCAGATCAGCATCCGCGGCGCGCGCACGCACAACCTCAAGAACATCGACCTGGACATCCCGCGCAACCAGCTCGTGGTCATCACGGGGCTGTCGGGCTCGGGCAAGTCCAGCCTCGCGTTCGACACCCTGTACGCCGAGGGCCAGCGCCGCTACGTGGAAAGCCTGTCGGCCTATGCGCGCCAGTTCCTGGGGCGGCTGGACAAGCCCGACGTGGACCTGATCGAGGGCCTGTCGCCGGCCATTTCCATCGAGCAGAAGGCCACCAGCCACAACCCGCGCTCCACCGTGGGCACGGTGACCGAGATCCACGACTACCTGCGCCTCTTGTACGCGCGCGCGGGCACGCCCTACTGCCCCGACCACGGCCTGCCCCTGGCCGCGCAGACCGTGAGCCAGATGGTCGACGCCGTGCTGGCCCTGCCCGAGGACACGCGCCTGATGCTGCTGGCCCCGGTGGCGCGTACCAGAAAGGGCGAGTTCACCGAGCTGTTCGCGCACATGCAGGCGCTGGGCTACGTGCGCTTTCGCGTCGATGGCCAGATCTACGAGCACGAGAGCCTGCCGCAGCTCAAGAAGACCGAGAAGCACGACATCGACGTGGTGGTGGACCGCCTGAAGGTGCGTGCGGACGCCCAGCAGCGCCTGGCCGAGAGCATCGAGGCGGTGCTGCGCGTGGGCGGCGCTGAAGGAGCAGGCCGCGTGCTGGCGCTGGAGATGGACACGGGGCGCGAGCACCTGTTCTCAGCCAAGTTCGCCTGCCCCGTGTGCAGCTACTCCCTGCCCGAGCTGGAGCCGCGCCTGTTCTCGTTCAACTCGCCCATGGGCGCCTGCCCGGCCTGCGACGGCATCGGCCAGCGCGAGGTGTTCGACGCGGCGCGCGTGGTGGCCTTCCCCAGCCTGAGCCTCGCCAGCGGCGCCATCAAGGGCTGGGACCGGCGCAACGGCTACTACTTCGCCATGCTGGAGAGCCTGGCCGAGCACTATGGCTTCGACGTGGAGGCGCCGTTTGAATCGCTGCCGCCCAAGGTCCAGCAGGCCGTGCTGCACGGCTCGGGCGAGGAGGAGATCGCCTTCCGCTACATCCTCGACAGCGGCGCCAACAAGGGCAAGGTGTATTCCAAGAAGCACCCCTTCGAGGGCATCCTGCCCAACATGGCGCGGCGCTACCGCGAGACGGATTCGGTGGTGGTCCGCGAGGACCTCGCCCGCTTTCGCAGCAGCCAGCCCTGCCCCGAGTGCCACGGCACGCGCCTGCGCCGCGAGGCGCGCCACGTCAAGGTGGGCGAGGGCGGGCAGGCCCGAGCGATCTACGAGGTGAGCCATGCCACGCTGGCCGACGCGCATGGCTGGTTCGAGGCGCTCGCCCTCGCGGGCGCCAAGGCCGAGATCGCGGGCAAGGTGGTGCGCGAGATCACCACGCGGCTGCAGTTCCTGAATGACGTGGGCCTCAATTACCTGAGCCTGGACCGCAGCGCCGAGACGTTGAGCGGCGGCGAGGCCCAGCGCATCCGCCTGGCGAGCCAGATCGGCAGCGGCCTCACGGGCGTGATGTACGTGCTCGACGAGCCCAGCATAGGCCTGCACCAGCGCGACAACGACCGCCTCATCGCCACCCTCACGCGGCTGCGCGACCTGGGCAACAGCGTCATCGTGGTCGAGCACGACGAGGACATGATCCGCGCCGCCGACCACTGCGTGGACATGGGCCCCGGCGCCGGCGTGCACGGCGGGCGCGTGATGGCCCAGGGCACCTATGCCGAGCTGTGCGCCAACCCCGGCTCGCTCACCGGCCAGTTCCTGAGCGGCGCGCGCAGCCTGCCCGTGCCCGCGCGGCGCACGCCCTGGCTGCCGGTGCCGGAGCAGGCCGCGCCGCCCGAGGGGGATAAAAAACCGAAGTCGCGCTTTCCCGAGACGGCCGCCAGCCTGCGCAGAAAAGAGCGTATGGCCGAACACCACGCCGCGCAGGGGCGGCTGCAGGCCCTGCGCGTGCTGGGCGCCACGGGCAACAACCTGCGGGGCGTGAGCGTGGAGTTCCCCGTGGGCCTGCTGACCTGCGTGACCGGCGTGTCCGGCTCGGGCAAGAGCACGCTGGTCAACGACACGCTGCACAAGGCCGCCGCGCGCCAGATCCACCGCGCGCACGAGGAGCCCGCGCCGCACCAGGCGCTGGAGGGCCTGGACTATTTCGACAAGGTCATCAACGTGGACCAGTCGCCCATAGGCCGCACGCCGCGCAGCAACCCCGCCACCTACACGGGGCTGTTCACGCCGATCCGCGAGCTCATGGCCGAGACCAACACCGCCAAAGAGCGCGGCTACGGCCCGGGGCGCTTCTCGTTCAACGTGTCGCAGGCGTCCGGCGGCGGGCGCTGCGAGGCCTGCCAGGGCGACGGCGTGGTCAAGGTGGAGATGCACTTCCTGCCCGACGTCTACGTGCCCTGCGACGTGTGCCACGGCCAGCGCTACAACCGCGAGACGCTGGAGGTGCAGTGGAAGGGCCGCAACATCGCGCAGATCCTGCAGCTCACGGTGGAGGACGCCCACGCCTTCTTCAAGGACGTGCCCGCCATCGCGCGCAAGCTGCAGACGCTGCTGGACGTGGGTCTGTCCTACATCCGCCTGGGCCAGAGCGCCACCACGCTCTCGGGCGGCGAGGCGCAGCGCGTCAAGCTGGCGCAGGAGCTGAGCCGGCGCGACACGGGCCGCACGCTCTACATCCTGGACGAGCCCACCACCGGCCTGCACTTCGCCGACATCGCCCTGCTGCTCAAGGTGCTGCTGCAGCTGCGCGACGCGGGCAACACCATCGTCGTCATCGAGCACAACCTCGACGTGATCAAGACCGCCGACTGGGTCATCGACATGGGCCCCGAGGGCGGTGCGGGCGGCGGCACCGTGGTGGCTGCAGGCACGCCCGAGGAGGTGGCCGCCAACGAGGCCAGCCACACCGGGCGCTACCTGCGGCGGTATTTGCGATGAAATAGGCCTTTGGCGCCCTGTGGGTGGGCGCTCGTAGCTATCAACAGGCTAGCGCAAGGGCTGCCGGCCGGCGTGCGGGCGTGTCGCCGTCCGCTGCGCGGAACACCGCCACCGCCTGCACCAGGCCCTGGGCCTGTCCGCTCAGGCCGTCGGCGGCCGCGGCCATCTGCTCGACCAGGGCGGCGTTCTGCTGCGTCGTCTGGTCCAGAGCGGCGACGGCCTCTCCCACCTGGGCCACGCCGTTGGCCTGCTCCTGGCTGGCGGTGCTGATCTGGCCGACCAGGGCGCTTAGGCGCTGGATGCTGTGCACCACCTCGGCCATGGTCTGGCCCGCGGCGGCGGCCTGCTGGTTGCCCTGGTCCACGCGGGCGCGGCTGGCCTCGATCAGCGTGCGGATCTGCTTGGCCGCCTCGCCGCTGCGGCCGGCCAGGCTGCGCACCTCACCGGCCACCACGGCAAAGCCGCGGCCCTGTTCGCCCGCGCGCGCGGCCTCCACGGCGGCGTTCAGGGCCAGCAGGTTGGTCTGGAAGGCGATGCCGTCGATCACCTGGATGATGTCGGCCATCTGCTGCGCAGCCTCGTGCACGCCGCGCATGGTGGCCACCACCTGCTCCACGCTGGCGCCGCCCTGGCGCGCCATGTCGCGGGTGTGCTCGGCTAGTTGGCTGGCCTCGCACGCGGCCTCGGCGTTGTGCTGCACCGTGGCGCTGAGCTGCTCCATGGAGGCTGCGGTTTCCTCCAGCGCGCTGGCCTGGGCTTCGGTGCGGCCCGACAGGTCGTGGTTGCCCTGGGCGATCTCGCTGCTGGCCAGGGCCACGCCCTCGGAGCCGTGGCGCACCTGTGCGACGATGGGACGCAGCTGCGCGCGCATCCGCTGCTGGGCGGCGATCAGCTGGCCGACCTCGTTGCTGCCATGCGGCCGGTCGGCGCCGCTCAGATCGCCCCCGGCCACGGCGCGGGCCAGTTCCACGGCCTGCTGCACCGGATGGGTGATGGAGCGCACGAAGGCGCTGGCCAGGACCACGGCCAGCAGCACCAGGGCCGCGAGCGCGCCGGCCATGAGCCACAGCACGCGCTGCGCGGCGGCGGCCTGCTCCTGGACCAGGCCCAGCAGCGCGTCGGTGGCCCGGCCGCCGAGCGCGTTCGCGGCCTCGATGGCGTCCGTGAGGGTGTCGAAATAGCGCGTGGCGGGCACCTGCAGTGGGTCGGCCTCCAGCAGGCCTTCGTCCACCAGCCGCAGGGCGTCGGCGACATGCGCCTTTTCGGCGCTCAGTTCCTGCGTCAGCGCGCCCGTGAGGCCAGGGGCATGCTGCATGGCGCGCCGCAGGCTGGCCTGGCTGGCGGTGTCGAACTCGTCGGCGCGCGCGCGCAGGGCGCGCAGCTGGCCGCGGTTTTCGGGGGGCAGCTCGCCGCGCGCCAGCGCACCCGTGCCCATGGCGCGCATCTGGCCCAGTTGCTCGCCCAGCAGCGGCAGCTGCTGCAGCGCGGCCTGGATCAGCGCCTGGGTGTCGCGCCGGCTGCTGGTGCTCAGGCCGCTCGCGTGCAGCAGCTGGTCGCTCAAGGCCAGCAGCCGCGTCACCAGCTGGGTATGGCGTGCAAGGCTTTGTGCGGGCGTGATGGCGCGCTCGGCCACGCCTTGCTGCAGCGCCTGCCAGTCCTGGAGCAGGCGCGTGAGCTCCGCGGCCTGCTCGGGCGCGGCACTGGCCAGTTGCCCGGCCGTGGCCTGCAGTGCCTGGTCCAGTGCATCGCGCACGGCGGGCCGGCGTGCCGCCAGCTGCGCGTCGCCGCCCAGCAGCGCCGCCGACAGGCCGCGGTGGGTCTGCACGAGGCGCATGGCGCGGCCCATCTGCTGCAGTGCCGGCATGGCGCGTGCCTGCGTGCCGAGGGCCTGCACCTGATCGGTCATGCCGCGCAGGTACAGGCCGGCGGGCAGGGCGATCATGACCAGGGCGATGCCGCCCAGGACCAGGAACTTGTGCGACAGGCGCAGGCGGTCGAGCAATTGCATAATGTTTATACAAATGTAAGTAATTGCTCGAAATTTTAGGGCGGCCCTCGTAAAAGGACCGCCGGTTGCGCGTGCGCAACTCCCTAAAACGCGTGAGTCTTGATGCAGGCCAAATTTTGGCTGGGGTGTTACAGCGCGCGCCTGGTGGCGTAGCGCACCACGGTCACGCCGGCGCGCGCCTGGCGCGTGCTGGGCATGACGAGCACGCAGTCGTCGTACGGCGTGGCCACGGGCTCGCCGTCGTTGTCCCCTATCACGGTGCCGGCCTTCGCGATGACTTCGAGCCCCTTGAACGGCCCGGTGAACCGGAAGCGCCCGCTTGTGGCGACCACGGGACCCGTGACCTCCAGCGCCCATTGGCGTGGCGCGTCGGGCAGGCGCCAGCCGGGCAGCAGGCGGCCGAGCGCGTCCGCGTCCAGCGTGCCGGCCGCCTGCAGGAAGCGCAGGCACTGGTCCTGCGCCACGGCGCGGCTGGCGGCGGCGCCGTGGAAGCCGCATTCGACGAGCAGCGAGCGGCTGTCGCCGGCCGCCTCGTCGGGCAGGCCGAAGCGCCCATAGTCGCGCATGCGCGTGCCGTCCTTGTGGCCGGCGTCCACCACGACATGTTCGGGCGCGGCCATGGCGCGCGCCAGTTCCAGGTTGCGCGGCTGCATGCCGGTGAGCAGCAGCGGAGCGCCGGGCTCGTGCATGGAATGCAGGTCCAGCAGCCAGTCGGCCTCCCGAACGAAGGGGCGCAGCTGCGCGCAGCGGCGGCGCTCCAGCGTGTCGGCGGCGTCCATGCGCGCGTCGCTCCACTGGCGGTTCATGTCCTCGTCGACGAAGCGCGAGGCATCGTGGTCCGCGGCATCGAACCGGTCGAACGCCGCGAGGTTGCACAGCGCCAGCGTGAGCGTGCCCGCCTGCGGGCGCACGCCCGCTTCGAGCAGGCCCTTGACCGCCCAGGCGCCGCACAGCTCGTTGCCGTGGATCAGGGCGCTGATCATCACGTGGCGGCCCGGCCGGCCGGAGTCGAAGCGCCACACGCCCTCGGTGCCGGTGTTGCCGGCGCGCCAGGGGCCGAGATCGGGCGCGGGCAGCGCGAAAGTCAGGGGAGCGCTCGTCATTCCTCGATCCTGGCGAACTCGATGATCTTCTTGTACTTGGCGACCTCGGCGGCGAGGAACTGGTCCACGTCCACGCCGGCCGAGGCCACGGTGGAGCCCGAGGCCTCCATGCGCTTGCGGAAGTCGGGCGACTCCAGCGTTTCGTTCAGCGCCTTCTTCAGCCGCTCGGCCACGGGCCTGGGCAGGTTGGCCGGCGCCATGAGGGCGAACCAGGTGCCGATGTCCACGTTCTTGTACTGCGCCGACTCGGCCAGCGCGGGGATGTCGGGCGCCGCCGCCGAGCGCCTGGCCTCGGTGGTGCCCAGCGCGACCACCTTGCCGCTCTTGATGTGCGGCAGGCCGCTGGAGAGCACGAACACGCCGAACTCCAGGTTGTTGCCTACCAGGTCGTTGGTGAGCGGCGCCACGCCGCGGTAGGGGATGTGCGTCATGAACAGCTTGCCCTGTTCCTTGATCATCTCGCCCGCCAGGTGCAGCGAGGTGCCCACGCCCGAGCTGCCGTAGCTGAACTTGCCGGGGTTCTTGCGCACGCGCTCGGTGAACTCGGCGATGTTCTTCACGCCGGTGTGGGTGCCGGCCACCAGCACCAGCGGCTGCGAGGCGACGAGGCCGATGGCCGTGAAGTCCTTGATGTCGTACTTGACCTTCTTCGTGACCAGCTTGTTGATGGCGATCTCGTTGTTGGCGCCCACCAGCAGCGTATAGCCGTCGGGCGCGCTGCTGGCCACCTTCTGCGCGCCGATGGCGCCGCCCGCGCCGCCGAGGTTCTCTATCACCACGGGCACGCCCAGGCGGTTGGACAGCTCCGCGCCCACGGCGCGGCCCGTCAGGTCGGTGCTGCCGCCGGGCGGGTAGCCCACGACGATGGTGATGGGCTTGCTGGGGTAGGCCGGCGTCTGGGCGAAGGCCGCGGGGCTGGCGGCGGCGAGCAGCGCGGCGCCGGCCAGCAGCGCGCGGCGCAGCGGGGCGGGGGTGCGGGAAGGATGCATGGCGTTCTCCATGGGCAGGGTGGGGTGCCTGCATTGTGGAAGCGCACCGTCGCCATACGGTGCCGAAGTGGCACCAGGCCGTGCATTCTGTGCACGCGGCATACGGGTTTGTGCGGGGGCTACTTGCGCGCCAGCGTGCCCCACAGCGCCTCGGCCCAGGGCGAGAGCCGGCGCTTGGGCCGGTACATGCGCACGTCGAAGCGCACCTCCATGCGCTCGTCGCCCGCACGGGCCAGCCGGCCGGACTGGCAGTCGGCATGCACCATGGACCAGGGCAGCCAGGCCACGCCCAGGCCGCGCAGCACGTATTCGTGCTGCGCGTCGGCCGAGTCGCACTCCACCACGCGCGCCAGGCGCGGTGCCAGCGGGTCGTGCGCCAGGTGGTCCTCCACCAGCCGGCCGAGCGCCAGCGTGTGCGAATAGGCGAGGTAGGGCACCGCGTCCGCGCCGCCGAAGTGGTGCAGCGGCGCGCCGCCCGCGCGGGCGCGCGCCACGGGCACCAGGCGGTCGGAGGCGAGCGTGAGGTGGGTGAACTGCCGCGCGTCCAGGCGCACGGCGAGCGAGGTGTGGTGGTAGGCCAGGGTGAAATCGGCCTCGCCGCGCTCGATCATCGCCACCGACTCGGCCAGCGCGCAGGTGCGCACGCGCAGTTCGCCCCCCTCCAGCACGGGCTGGATGCGGGCCAGCCAGTCGGCCACCACCGTGCGCGCCAGGGTGCGGCCCGTGGCCAGGGTGACGGTGCGCGCCTGCCGCCCGGCGATGGTGCGCAGCTCCTCGTGCGAATGGGCCAGGTCCTGCGTCATCTGCTGCGCGGCCTCCAGGAAGGCCAGGCCCGCGGGCGTGAGCCGCACGGGGCCGCCGCCCTGCTCGGTGAGCGGCGTGCCGGCCCAGGCCTCCAGAGCGCGGATGCGCCGGCCGAACGCGGGGTGGGTCACGTGGCGCAGCTCGGCCGCGCGGGTGAAACTGCGCTCATGGGCGAGCGCGATGAAGTCCTCCAGCCACTTGAGTTGCATGGCCGGAGGCGGGTGGCTAGCCGCGCGCGGCGTTGAGCGCGGCGCGCGTGGCCTGGGCGGCGCTGCGCGCGGCCGCGGCGAAGTCGGCCCCGCCCGATGCGTAGAGTACGGCGCGCGACGAGTTGACGATGATCGGCCCGTCCTCGCGCAGCCCGGCGCGCACGGTGGCGGCGGCGTCGCCGCCCTGCGCGCCCACACCGGGGATCAAGAGCGGCAGCGTGGGCGCCAGGGCGCGCACGCGCTCGATCTCGGCCGGGTAGGTGGCGCCCACCACCAGGCCCAGCTGGCCGTTCTTGTTCCACGGCCCTTGCGCCAGGCGCGCCACGTGCTCGTACAGCAGCGGCTGGCCCTCCACGCTGGCCAGGCGCTGGGTCTGCAGGTCGTCGCCGCCGGGGTTGGAGGTGCGGCACAGCAGGAAGGCTCCCTTGCCGTGGTACTCCAGGTAGGGCGCGATGGAGTCGAAGCCCATGAAGGGCGAGAGCGTCACGGCGTCGGCGCCGTAGCGCTCGAAGGCTTCGCGCGCGTACTGCTCGGCCGTGGAGCCGATGTCGCCGCGCTTGGCGTCCAGGATCACCGGCACGTGCGGCGCATTGGCGCGCATGTGCTGCATCAGGCGTTCGAGCTGGTCCTCGGCGCCGTGCGCGGCGAAGTAGGCGATCTGCGGCTTGAAGGCGCATACCAGGTCGGCCGTGGCATCGACGATGGCGGCGCAGAAGTCGTAGATTTTGTGCGCCTCGCCGCGCACCGACTCGGGAAAGCGCGTGGGCTCCGGGTCCAGGCCTACGCACAGCAGGGAGTCATTGCGCGCCGTGGCGTCGCGCAGCATGTCGAGAAAGGTCATGGCCGTGATTTTAGGCAGGCGTTGCGCGGGCCCGGCACAATCGCGCGCCATGCCTGCCTTCTCTCGCCGCCAGCTCGTCGTCCTCGTCCTCCTGACCCTGGTGTGGGGCTTCAACTGGCCGGTGATGAAGATGGGCGTGGCGCATTTCCCGCCGCTCACCTTCCGCATGGCCTCGCTGTGGCTGGGCCTGCCCATCCTGGCGCTGCTGGTGCGCCAGCAAGGCCTGCCGCTTGCCATACCGCGCGCGCACTGGGGCCGCGTGGCGCTGCTGGCGCTCACCAACATGGTGCTGTGGCACGTGCTCATGATCTTGGCGATCCCGCTGCTGTCGAGCGGGCGCGCGGCCATCCTCGGCTACACCATGCCCATCTTCTCGGCCGTCATCGGGGCGCTGTTCTTCGGCGACCGGCTGGCGCGGCGCGGCTGGGCCGGCGTGGGCGCGGCGCTGCTGGGCGTGGTGCTGCTGCTGTGGCACGAGATGGGCACCCTGGGCAGCCGGCCCATGGGGGTGACGCTGATGCTGGTCTCCGCCGCCAGCTGGGCGCTGGGCACGCAGCTGCTGCGGCGCCTGCCGGTGCCCGTGCCGCTGATCACGCTGTCGTTCTGGATGGTGGCCATCACCTGCGCCTGCCTCACGGTGCTGGCGGCGCTGTTCGAGCACGAGCGCTGGCAGATGCCCGACCGCCAGGCCTGGGCCGCCATTCTCTACAACGGCCTGCTGGTGCTGGGCTTCGCGCAGACGGCGTGGTTCTTCCTGGTGCGCACGCTGCCGCCCGTGGCCTCCACGCTCAGCGTGATGATGATCCCCGTGCTGGGCGTGTTCAGCGGCGCCCTGTGGCTGGGCGAGGTGCTGCGCTGGCAGGACTGGACGGCCGTGGCGCTGATGGCGGTGGCGATTGCCTCGGTGCTGTGGCCGGCGAATAAAAAGTAAGCAGAGTGCCAGACGGCATCCGGCGCCTGCCCGCAGGGTGCCGGCAGCACGCGTTCATGGAACGAAGAAATCGCCGGCGGCTGCAGGCGGTTCAGCGCGCCACCGCCAGCAGGCGCTGCACGTCGCGGTCGTTGGGCAGTGCGTAGTCATGCCCGCGGATGATGCGGCTGTCCTCCGTGCGCACCAGCTTCATGCTCACATAGGTGAAGTTGGCGGCGGGCGAGTAGGTGCCCACGAGCACCATGGAGGCATTGTGATGGCGCGCGATGTCCTTGATCTCGCGCGACAGCAGCAGCTCGCCGGCGCCTTCCTTGACGAAGACGTCGCCACGCAGCTTGATCTCCTTGACGTCGAAGCCGATGGCGGCCATGTTGTTGGCGTATTGCTCGGACAGCGTGCGCCCCAGCGGGGCGGAGCGGCTCAGGTCGTTCACGTTGACCACCGTGGCCACCAGTACCGGGCCGGGGCCTGTGGCCGCCACGTCCAGGCCGGCCACCAGGCGGCCGACCGCCTCGCGGCTGTTCTGCAGCAGGGGGGCGTTGGCCGCTTCCTGGTAGGTGGGCTCCACGCGCAGCTGCGGCGCCTTCTGGGCGCAGCCTGCCGCGAACAGGGCGGACACGAGGGCCAGTGCGAGTGTGCGCTTCATTGCGAGACCACCTTCATGTTGACGGCGCGGTAGTGCGCGGGGCGCAGGAACAGGGGCGTGTCTGCGTTCTCGAGGTAATACACGTCGGTCTTGCGGGCCACGTACTGGCCGGCGCGCGAGACGGTGGTGGTGAGGATCAGCTCGGTATTCGTCGGGCCGCCGGAATTGATGCTGCTCGCATAGTCGGCGGCCGTCGTCAGGCCCAGCGTGGCCAGCAGCTTGGTGTCGAGGTGTTCGTGGCGCAGGCCGTAGGCGGCCATCACGCCGGCGGCGAGCATGGTGAACTGGCCGGGGATGAAGTGCGGGCGGTCGCTGTTGTGGCGCACCACCTGGGTGTTGTAGCTCACCTCCAGCGCGGCGCCGGGGCCCTGCTGCACGGTGGCCCCTTCCTGCACGAACTCGGTGATCAGGAAGTCGCGAAAGCCCAGGTCGAACGCGCTCGGCTGCGCCGGGGCCGCCACATGCAGGGGCGTATTGGGGGCATAGCCGGCCTTTTCCAGCGTGGCGCGGGTTTGCGCCACAACGTCGCGCGACAGCAGTTCCCAGTGGCCGGCCGAGCGCACCTTGTACTGGCTGGTCAGTTCGAAGTTCTTGGACAGCGGTATCGGAGCGCTGCCGCAGCCTGCCAGCATGAATGCGGCGCCTGCCGCCACGGTCCACCCGAGTGCCTTGGTGAAAGACATGGTTCCCTCCTGAATTGGTGATTTGCGCGAAACACGAATACTCATGTCTTACACATTTGGGAACGATTCTGAGCGGTGCGGCGGCCAAAAACAAGGGGGATGCCGGTTTTGGCCGCCCTCGCGGGGCGCGATGTGTTGTTTTGCCCGCAAGCGCTTTAGCCGGCGGCGCGTTTTTGCAGGATCTCGAACGCCGGCAGCGTCTTGCCCTCCAGCACCTCCAGAAAGGCGCCGCCGCCCGTGGAGATGTAGCCGACCCGGTCCTCGATGCCGTACTTGGCGATGGCCGCCAGCGTGTCGCCGCCGCCGGCGATGCTGAAGGCGCTCGATTCGGCGATGGCCTGGGCGATCGCCTGGGTGCCGCCGGCGAACTGGTCGAACTCGAACACACCCACGGGGCCGTTCCAGACGATGGTGCCGGCAGCCTTGAGCTGCGCGGCCAGGCGCGCGGCGGTCTCGGGGCCGATGTCCAGGATCATGTCGTCCTCGGCCACGTCGGCGGCCTTCTTCACGGTGGCGGGCGCGTCGGCGGCGAAGGCCTTGGCGACGACCACGTCGGTGGGGATGGGCACTTCGGCGCCGCGCGCGGCCATGGCGGCGATCACGGCCTTGGCCTCGCCCAGCAGGTCGGGCTCGGCCAGGCTCTTGCCGATCGGCAGGCCCGCGGCCAGCATGAAGGTGTTGGCGATGCCGCCGCCCACGACCAGCCCGTCCACGTTCTTCGAGAGGCTCTGCAGGATGGTGAGCTTGGTACTCACCTTGCTGCCGGCCACGATGGCCACCAGCGGGCGCTTCGGGTTGGCCAGGGCCTTGGTGATGGCGTCGATCTCGGCGGCCAGCAGCGGGCCGGCACAGGCCACCTTGGCGTACTCGGCGATGCCGTAGGTCGTGCCCTCGGCGCGGTGCGCGGTGCCGAAGGCGTCGTTCACGTAGATATCGCACAGGGCGGCCATCTTCCGCGCGAGTTCGGGGCTGTTCTTCTTCTCGCCCTTGTTCACGCGGCAGTTCTCCAGCAGCACGACCTGGCCGGGCTGCACCTGGACGCCATCGACCCAGCCGGCGACGAGCGGCACCTCGCGGCCCAGCAGCTCGGACAGGCGGCGGGCGACGGGCGCCAGGGAGTCCCCAGGCTTGAACTCGCCCTCGGTCGGGCGGCCCAGGTGGCTGGTCACCATGACGGCGGCGCCAGCGTCCAGAGCCATGCGGATGCAGGGCACGGACGCGCGGATGCGCGTGTCCTCGGTGATGCGGCCGGCGTCGTCCTGCGGCACGTTCAGGTCGGCGCGGATGAACACGCGTTGGCCGCGGGCCTTGCCCTGGGCGCAGAGGTCGGAGAAGCGAAGAATGTGCATGTGGCGGGTCTTTGGGGGGATGGAAATCGCGCCGCATTGTAGGCGCCGTGGTAACCGCGCCGTAACCGGCCCAGAGCGTGTTCAATGTCTTTTCATGGTGCCCGTTGCCCCTCAAAAGCAGCGTCTGCGGCGTTGCAAATCCTCGCCGGGCCACCAGCCCGGCTGCGGTTTGCGTCTTGCATCCACTGTTTTTGAGGGGCAACGGGCACCATGAAAAGACATTGAACACGCTCTCACCAGCCCAGCCCCATGTGCAGCGGCAGGTACACGGCCATGCCCACGACGATGGTGCCCAGGATGCCGCGGCGCCAGAAGTAGTAGACGGTGGCGGCGGCCACGGCGGGCAGGCGCGCGTCGGCCAGGGTCTGGATCAGCGCGCCCTGCGCCATGAGCAGCTCGGGCGCTATCACGGCCGCCAGCGCCGCCAGCGGCGCGTACTTCAGGCCCCGGCGCAGCCAGTCGGGCATGGGCAGGTCGCGTTCGGGAATCATGAAGAACGCGCGCGTGACCACGGTGATGGCCACCAGCCCCAGGATGGCGACGGTGGGCTCCAGCCAGGCGCCGTTCATGTGCCGCCTCCCGCGGCGCGGGCGCGCGCCCGCCGCAGCGCGCGCTCGCCCGCCTCCATCGCCAGCCCGGCCGTCACGGCCGCGGCGATGGCCACCAGGATGTTGAGCTTGAGCGGCAGCGCGAACGTGGCCACCGCCGCGGTGCAGGCCACGGCCGTGGCCAGCCAGCTCGCGCGGTCCGCCAGCATGGACAGCAGGATGCCCAGCAGCGCCAGCACCCCGGCAAAGCCCAGGCCCCAGGACAGCGGGATGGCGTTGGCCAGGATGATGCCGGTCACCGACGGGACCTGCCAGGCCAGCCAGTTGGTCGTGGCCGCGCCCCAGAAGTAGGGCAGCTGCGCGGGCTCGGGCCGGGGCTTGGGGAAGCGCTTCATGAAGCCCACGAAGATCACGTCGCCGCTGAAGTAGCCAAGCAGCAGCCGCTGGCGGCGCGGCAGGTGCGCGAAGTAGCTGCGCCACATGCTGCTGAAGATCACGAAGCGCAGGTTCACGCAGGTGGCCGTGAGCCACACCACCCACAGCGGTGCGCCCGCCACCATGAGCGGCAGCACGGCCAGCTGCGCGCTGCCCGCGTACACCGTGAGCGACATGAACAGCGCCAGCGGCGTGGACATTCCGCCCTTGACCATGGCCACGCCCGTGACCAGGCCCCAGGCGCCTATGCCCAGGCCGGTGCCCAGCATGTCGCCGGCGCCCTGGCGGAAGGACGGGTCGCGCAGGCGCGCGCGCCAGGCGTGGGTGTTCATTTCAGTGGTCCATGGCGCTGGGCGCTACCCGCATTGCATGCAACTGGCGCGCACCATGCGAGGGCCGCCGTGCAAGGGCCGCCCCGCCGCACGGGCGGCGTCCCCCTGCCCGCAGCGCGCAGCGATGCGAGAGCGGGGGGAAGGCCCGCAGGGCCTCAGGGGGGTGTTGCTTCATCCCAGCATCATGCCTGGCGCGAGGGCGAAGCCGCGCAGGAAGTCCGCGGCCGGCAGGCGCTTGCCGCCGGCGCGCTGCAGCACGGTCAGGCGCAGCACGCTGCCCGCGCCGCAGGCGACGGCGATGCCGTCATCGTCCACATGCAAAATCTGGCCGCAGGGCTTGTCTGGCAAGCGCTGAGAGCTATCGATTTCGCAGCTCCAGACCTTGACGGCATCCGCGCCCAGCCGGGTGGCGGCGCCGGGGAAGGGGTCGAAGGCGCGCACGCGCCGCGCGATCGCCTCGGCGGGCAGGCGCCAGTCGATCTGGCTCTCGGCCTTCTCTATCTTGTGCGCATAGCTCACGCCCTCGGCCGGCTGGGGCGTGGCACTGAGGCCGCCGCGCCCGGCCAGTTCCAGCGCCTGCACGATCAGGCGGCCGCCGATCTGCGCGAGCCGGTCGTGCAGCGTGGCCGTGGTGTCCTGGGGCGCGATGGCGGTCTTCTCGACGAGCAGCATGCCGCCCGTGTCCAGGCCGGCGTCCATCTGCATGATGGTCACGCCGGTCTCGGCGTCGCCGGCCTCGATGGCGCGGTGGATGGGCGCCGCGCCGCGCCAGCGCGGCAGCAGGCTGGCGTGGATGTTCAGGCAGCCCAGGCGCGGCGCGTCCAGCACCCACTGCGGCAGGATCAGCCCATAGGCCGCGACCACCATCGCGTCCGCCTGGGCGGCCTCGATGGCGGCACGGGCTGCGGCGGCGTCATCGGGGTACTTGCCGTCCAGGCGCAGGCTGCGCGGCTGGGCCACGGCGATGCCGCGTTCCAGCGCGCATTGCTTGACGGGCGAGGCCTGCAGCTTCATGCCGCGGCCGGCGGGGCGGTCGGGCTGGGTCAGCACCAGGGGCACGGCGAAGCCGGCGGCCAGCAGGTGTTCCAGGGCCACGCGCGCGAATTCGGGCGTGCCGGCGAAGATGATTTTCATGCGGGGGCCATTCAGCGGTGGGGGTCCGGGTCTCCCAGGCGTTCGTCCGTGAACATCACGCGCCGCACCACGCCCGCGGGGTCGATGTGCACATGGGCCTGGCGCGGCTCGCCGTTGTCCAGGATGCGGTAGGTCCAGATGTCGCCGTGAAAGCGCGCCACCTTCTCCACCAGGGCGGGCGGGCCGAACATGCGCCGCACGCTGTCCCGCGTGTCCACGCCGTTGCGCAGCGCCTGGAAGTTCTCCAGCGTCAGCACCTGGGTGACGCGCACCAGGCGCCGCTGGGCGTCGAAATCCATGTGGTAGACCTGCTGGCCCGCGGGCTGGCGGCTGTAGAGCAGCCGCTCGCCGCCGCCGGGAAGCGGCTCGGCCTGCGTGGGGCGGCCCATGGCGCGCTCGATCTCGGGCTGCGGCGTGCCGGGCTTCTGCCATTCGGGCACGGCGCAACCCGCCAGGGCCGCGGCCAGCAGCAGGGCGGCCGCGCGCCGGGAGGTCATGCGCGCACCGTCTGCTGCTTCTGCTGCTTGAGCAGCTTGGTCTTGATGCGGTTGCGCTTCAAGGGCGAGAGGTATTCCACGAACACCTTGCCCAGCAGGTGGTCCATCTCGTGCTGTATGCACACGGCCAGCAGGCCCTCGGCCTCGAGGGTGCGCGGCTGGCCGTCGCGGCCCAGCGCGCGCGCATGCACGGCCAGCGAGCGCTCCACGCCGTCGTAGATGCCGGGCACGGACAGGCAGCCCTCGTCGCCCACGCGCGTCTCGGGGCTGGCCCAGACGATCTCGGGGTTGATCAGCACCAGGGGCTGGTCGCGCTCCTCCGAGACGTCGATCACCACGATGCGCTCGTGCACGTCCACCTGCGTGGCCGCCAGGCCTATGCCGTTGGCGTCGTACATGGTGGCGAGCATGTCGTCCACGATGGCGCGCACGCGCTCATCCACCGTGGCGACCGGCTTGGCCACCTTGTGCAGGCGGGGATCGGGGTAACAGAGAATCGGAAGAATTGCCATGGCGCAGGGGTCTATATGTCGCTATTTTCGCCACTTTTGCCGTGGGATGCAGGCGCAGCCGTCAATAATCGTTGCCCATTCAAGGGCTTGGGCACAGAATCTCAAACAGTTTTTTCAGTATCTGGAGTGGTTTCTTTTGTAAGGGCGTGTTCGTGCTCCGGGAACCACTGCACCGTCAGCGAGAGAGGGTCGCTTATCCCATGCATGACAAGAGCAACGATATGACGGCGCCGCGCCGGGTGCGCGCGGCCGCGCTCGCCGCACTGGCCCTGGGCGCCATGCTGGCATCCGCGGCGCAGGCACAGCACTACCCCATCACCCCGGGGCAGCGCGCCACGGCGCAGCAGGTGGCCTCGCGCGGCGTTCCCTTGTCCGAACTGGCGGCCAACGCGCCCGACACCTATGTGGTCAAGCGCGGCGACACGCTCTGGGGCATCTCCGGCATGTATCTGCAGCGCCCCTGGCGCTGGCCCGAGCTGTGGGGCATGAACCTGCAGCAGATCGCCAATCCGCACCTGATCTATCCGGGCCAGGCGCTGTACCTGGAGAAGGCCGACGGCTATGCGCGCCTGCGCACCAGCCCTGCCGGTACGGCCGGGACCGAGACCGTGCGCGTGTCGCCGCGCACGCGCTACGACAGCCTGGCCGCCTCGGCCCTGCCCACGCTGAAGATGCACCTGATCGAGCCTTTCCTCGTCGAGCCCCTGGTGGTGGACGAACTGACGCTGGAGCAGGCGCCGCGCATCGTGGCCACGCGCGACGAGCGCGTGATCATGGCCAGCGGCGACCGCGTCTATGCGCGCGGCCCGCAGGGCAGCCCGCTGGAGCTGGAGCCGGGCGTGCCGCGCCAGTACCGGGTGTTCCGCAATGCCGTGGCGCTCAAGGACCCCGAAACGGGCGAGGTGCTCGGCCACGAGGCGCAATACCTGGGCCGCGCGGAACTGGTGCGCGGCGAGTCCGTCGAGCCCGTGCCGGGCGCCAAGGACGGCGAGGCGGACATCGTGCCCGCCACCCTGGACCTGTCCGGCACCAAGGAGGCCATCCGCGCGGGCGACCGCCTGCTGCCTGCGCCCCAGCGCAGCTATCTGAGCTTTGCCCCGCATGCGCCGCAGGCGCCGGTGCAGGCCAGCGTGGTGTCCATCTACGGCAGCGATGCCGTGGCCAACGCCGGGCAGAACCAGGTGATTTCCATCAACCGCGGCGCGCAGGACGGCATGGAGGCCGGCCTGGTGCTGCAGCTGCGCACCAGGGGCGAGCGCATCAAGGACAAGACCGACGAGGCGCGCACCGTGATCCGCCTGCCCAGCGAGGCCAACGGCCTGGCGATGGTGTTCCTCGCCTTCGATCGCGTGTCCTACGCGCTGGTCCTGCAGGCGGACCGCGGCGTGCGCGTGGGCGACCGCCTGGTCAACCCCGAATAACCGCCCAACGGGCGCGTTCCGGGCATGGACCGCGACGAACTGGCCGCCTGGCTGCGCCTCGGCCTCACGCCCGGCGTGGGCAATGGCGCGGCGCGGCGCCTGCTGGCCGCCTTCGGCCTGCCGCAAGCCGTCTTCGCGCAGGCCGAGGCCGCCTGGCAGTCCTGCGTGACGGCGGCCCAGGCGCGCGCGCTGGCTGCCGTGCCCGAGGGGCTGGATGTGCTGCTGGAGCAGACCTGGCAGTGGCTGCAGGCCGATGACGAGCCCGCGCGCGCCATCGTCACGCTGGGCGACGCCGCCTACCCCCCGGCCCTGCTGGCCACCGAGGACCCGCCGCTGCTGCTGTACCTGCTGGGCGCACCGCGGTTCGTCCGCGTCCGGCCGTTCGCGCCACCGCGCTGCCTGGCCATGGTGGGCAGCCGCAACCCCACGGCCCAGGGCGCCGACCATGCGCGGCAGTTCGCGCGCACGCTGCGCGCCGCGGGGCTGACCATCGTCTCGGGCCTGGCATTGGGGATAGACGCCGCGGCGCACGAGGGTGCGCTGCAGGGCCCGCCAGACCCGGCCGCGCCCGCCACGATAGCCGTCGTCGGCACGGGGCTGGACCGGGTCTATCCGCGCGCCAACCAGGAGCTGGCGCACCGTATCGCGCGCCAGGGCCTGCTGGTCAGCGAATACCCGCTGGGCACGCCGCCCCTGGCCGCCAACTTCCCCAAGCGCAACCGCATCATCTCCGGCCTGTCGCAGGGCACGCTGGTGGTGGAGGCGGCGCTGGCCTCGGGCTCGCTGATCACCGCGCGCCTGGCGGCCGAGCAGGGGCGCGAGGTGTTCGCCATACCCGGCTCCATCCACGCGCCGCAGTCGCGCGGCTGCCATGCGCTGCTGCGCCAGGGCGCCAAGCTCGTGGAGACGGCACAGGACGTGCTGGAGGAACTGCGCCTGCCCGCCGCGGGGCAGGCCCCGGCGAGCGACGCGCCGCCCCCCGCCGCGCCCGCGCACCAGGAGGTGCTCGATGCGCTGGGCTTCGACCCGCTGGGGCTGGACGCGCTCGTGGCGCGCACGGGGCTCCCTGCCGCGACGCTGCAGGTGCGGTTGCTGGAACTGGAACTCGACGGCCAGGTGGCACGGCTGCCCGGCGGCCTGTTCCAGCGCGTGGGCAGCGCCTGATCGACTATGAAAAAATGAGCTGCTGGCGCTTGCCTATAAAGGAATTCAGGCTTTTCATAGCCTGGAATCACCGTGTACCAAGCGCTGGCAGCTATTGTTTTTGAGGCTACAGCCCCAGCATCAGCTTGAGGTTCTGCACCGCGGCGCCGCTGGCGCCCTTGCCCAGGTTGTCCAGGCGCGCCACCAGCACGGCGTGGCGGTAGGCCTCGTTGGCGTACACGCGCAGCTCCAGCTGGTTGGTGTCGTTCAGCGCCTGTGCGTCGAGCTTGCCGTCCTCGGTGGCGGGCAGCACCTTCACCCACTGCTCGGGCGTGTTGCTGCGGGCGTAGTGCGCGGCCAGCGCGTCGTGCAGGTCGGCGGCCTTCGGCCGGCCCGGCAGCAGGTCCAGGTGCAGCGGCAGCTGCACCAGCATGCCCTGGCGGAAGTTGCCCACCGAGGGGATGAAGATGGGCCGGCGCGTGAGCCCCGTGTAGCACATGATCTCGGGCAAGTGCTTGTGCGACAGGCCCAGCGCGTACAGCTCGAACGGCGCCGCCTGGCCGCTTTCATAGGCCTCGATCATGGTGCGCCCGCCGCCCGAGTAGCCGCTCACCGAGGGCAGGGCCAGCGGATGGTCGGCCGGCACCAGGCCGGCATCGACCAGCGGGCGCAGGAGCGCGATGGCGCCCGTGGCATAGCAGCCGGGGTTGGCCACGCGCGTGGCGGCGCGCACGGCCTCCAACTGGCCCGCGGCCAGCTCGGGAAAGCCGAACACCCAGCCCGGCGCCGTGCGGTGGGCGGTGGAGGCGTCGATGATCTTGATCGCGCGGCCGGTCTCGGCGGTGATGGCGTCCACCAGCGCCGCGGTCTCGCGCGCGGCATCGTCGTGCAGGCACAACACCACCAGGTCCACGCCGGCGATCAGGTCGCGCTTGGCGGCGGCGTTCTTGCGCCGCTCGGGCGCGATGCTGACCAGTTCGACCGCAGGCATGGCCTGCAGGCGTTCGCGAATCTGCAGGCCGGTGGTGCCTGCCTCGCCATCAATAAAGACCTTGGGCATCGAAGAGCTCCTGCGGCGGCCGCCCGGGAGGTGCGGCACGGGTGTAAGTTATCACCACAATAATGGTGCATCGCAACATAATACAATCGCCGCCGGCCATTCCCGGGCAAGCGGAAAATATCCGCTCTTCGGTAGAACGGGTACAAACACCATCCTTCCCCTGAGAGAGACCTCATGAAGATTCACGAATACCAAGGCAAGGAAATCTTGCGCAGTTTCGGCGTGCCAGTCCCGCGTGGCATTCCCGCTTTCACGGTGCAAGAAGCCGTGGAAGCCGCACAAAAGCTCGGCGGCCCCGTGTGGGTCGTGAAGGCCCAGATCCACGCCGGCGGCCGTGGCAAGGGCGGCGGCGTGAAGGTCGCCAAGACCATCGACGACGTGAAGGCCCTGGCCGGCCAGATCCTGGGCATGCAGCTGGTCACGCACCAGACCGGCCCCGAGGGCCAGAAGGTGCGCCGCCTGTACATCGAGGACGGCGCCGACATCAAGAAGGAACTCTACGTCTCGCTGGTCACCGACCGCGCCACGCAGAAGGTGGCCCTGATCGCCTCCAGCGAAGGCGGCATGGACATCGAGGAAGTGGCCCATTCCACGCCCGAGAAGATCATCACCGAGATGATCGACCCCCTGACCGGCATCACGCCCGAGCAGTCGCGCAAGGTGGCGGCCGCCATCGGATTGAGCGGCGCATCGGTGGACCAGGCCGTGGACCTGTTCGCCAAGCTCTACAAGTGCTACATGGACACGGACGCGTCGCTGGTCGAGATCAACCCGCTCAACTGCGACTCCAAGGGCAATCTGATCGCCCTGGACGCCAAGTTCAACTTCGACGCCAACGCGCTGTTCCGCCACCCCGACATCGTCGCGCTGCGCGACCTGGACGAGGAAGACCCCGCCGAGATCGAGGCCTCCAAGTTCGACCTGGCCTACATCAGCCTGGACGGCAACATCGGCTGCCTGGTCAACGGCGCGGGCCTGGCCATGGCCACCATGGACACCATCAAGCTGTTCGGCGGCGAGCCCGCCAACTTCCTGGACGTGGGCGGCGGCGCCACCCCCGAGAAGGTCACCGAGGCCTTCAAGATCATGCTCAAGAACCCCAAGGTCAAGGGCATCCTGGTCAACATCTTCGGCGGCATCATGAAGTGCGACACCATCGCCACCGGCGTGATCACCGCCTGCAAGGCCGTGAACCTGCAGGTGCCGCTGGTCGTGCGCATGAAGGGCACGAACGAAGAACTGGGCAAGAAGATGCTGGCCGAATCCGGCCTGCCCATCATCAGCGCCGACACCATGGCCGAAGCGGCCACGAAGATTGTCGAAGCCGTCCGTTAAGCAGGCCCGGAGATAAAACATGTCGATCTACATCAATAAAGACACCCGCGTCATCACCCAGGGCATCACCGGCAAGACCGGTCAGTTCCACACCGAGAAGTGCCAGGAATACGCCAACGGCAAGAACTGCTTCGTGGCGGGCGTGAACCCCAAGAAGGCCGGCGAGAAGATCTTTGACATCCCGATCTACGGCTCCGTCAAGGACGCCGCGCAGCAGACCGGCGCCACCGTCTCCGTGATCTACGTGCCGCCCGCAGGTGCGGCCGCCGCCATCTGGGAAGCCGTCGAGGCCGACCTGGACCTGGCGATCTGCATCACCGAGGGCATCCCGGTGCGCGACATGCTCGAAGTACGCAACAAGATGAAGGCCAAGGAAGCCGCCGGCGGCAAGCGCACGCTGCTGCTGGGCCCCAACTGCCCCGGCCTGATCACGCCCGACGAGATCAAGATCGGCATCATGCCCGGCCACATCCACATGAAGGGCCGCGTGGGCGTGGTGAGCCGCTCCGGCACGCTGACCTATGAGGCCGTGGCGCAGCTGACCGAGCTGGGCATCGGCCAGTCGAGCGCCGTGGGCATCGGCGGCGACCCGATCAACGGCCTCAAGCACATCGACGTGATGAAGGCGTTCAACGACGACCCCGACACCGACGCCGTCATCATGATCGGCGAGATCGGCGGCCCCGACGAGGCCGAGGCCGCGCGCTGGTGCAAGGACAACATGAAGAAGCCCATCGTCGGCTTCATCGCCGGCGTCACCGCCCCTCCGGGCAAGCGCATGGGCCACGCGGGCGCGCTGATCTCCGGCGGCGCCGACACGGCCGACGCCAAGCTCGCCATCATGGAGGAGTGCGGCTTCAGGATCACGCGCAACCCCTCCGAGATGGGCCGCATCCTCAAGGGCCTGCTGTAATCCTGCGCGCGTGGCGCGCCACATACGCGCTATTACGCACGCGCCAGGATTTCCAAAGTCCTACACTGGGACTCCGACCAAAAAGAAAACGCCAGCTTGGCATCAGGCTGGCGTTTTTGATTCATAACAGCGGAGTCAACAATGGAGTTCCTGAACAATGCCGATTTCTGGATCGGCCTGGTGAAGATCGTCTGGATCAACATCATCCTGTCCGGCGACAACGCCGTCGTCATCGCACTGGCGGCGCGCTCGCTGCCCCCCGCGCAACAAAAGAAGGCCATCGTGTTCGGCTCCGGCGCCGCCGTGGTGCTGCGCATCGTGCTCACGGTGGTGGCGGCCAAGCTGCTGGAGCTGTCCTTCCTGCAGATCGTGGGCGGCTGCCTGCTGCTGTGGATCGGCTACCAGCTGCTCACCGGCGAGGAAGAAGAAGAGGGCGACGCCAAGGCCGGCGGCGGCATGATGGCCGCCATCCGCACCATTCTGATCGCCGACCTGGTGATGAGCCTGGACAACGTGATCGCGGTGGCCGCCACCGCACAGGGCAACATGGTGCTGCTGGTCCTGGGCCTGGCCATCAGCATTCCGCTGGTGGTCTTCGGCTCCACGCTGATGATCAAGCTCATGGAGCGCTTCCCCGTCATCGTCACCCTGGGCGCGGCCCTGATCGGCTGGGTGGGCGGCGAGACCATCGTCAACGACAACCTGCTGCACGACTACGCCGTGGGCCACCCCTGGCTGCACTACGTGGCGGCCGCGGCGGGCGCCGTGCTCGTGGTGATGGTGGGCAAGCTGATACAGTCCCGCAGCGCCCCCCAGCAGGCCTGACCCCGGCCCCATCCCTCCTGCTGCTTGCGCGGGGGATGTGAAAAAAACTGCTGCAGCCGGCCCGATTTCTGCACGGGCGGCCCCCAGACTGGCGGCGGCTCGTCTATGATGCGACACCTTGCGTGTAACATATTGCATCAGACGGTGACGTGGTGGCTTTTCGGCAGACGGTCATGAAAAGACAGGCATTGCCCGGCGCCCCCGCACGCAGAGGGTCCTCGGGTGTTCTATGAAGCCTCTGCCAAAGCTGAGTTACGAGTTCTGCGCGCTGACCGACACGGGGCGCGTGCGCTCCAACAACGAAGACGCCGTCGCCGTCCATGAGTCCGCCCAGCTGGTGATGCTGGCCGACGGCATGGGCGGCTACAGCGCCGGCGAGGTGGCCAGCGGCATGGCCATCAACTACATCGGCACCGAGTTCGCGCAGTGGCTCGAAGACGCCCCCGCCGACACCCCGGTGGCCGAGGTGCGGCACGCACTCGAGGCCTGCGTGGACAACGCCAACCACGCCATCCTCGGCGCCTCGCTCACCAACCCGCAATACCTGGGCATGGGCACCACGCTGGTCGTGGGCGTGTTCCGCGGCGACCGGCTCGTCCTGGCCCACATCGGCGACTCGCGCTGCTACCGGCTGCGCGCGGGCGAACTGCGCCAGATCACGCGCGACCATTCCTGGCTGCAGGAGCAGGTGGACATGGGCCTGTTCACGCCGGCGCAGGCCGCCGCATCGGGCCTGCGCAACCTGGTCACGCGCGCGCTCGGCGTGGATGCATCCATGCACGCTGAGATCAACGAATTCACCGTCGAGCCGCAAGACCTGTTCATCCTGTGCTCCGACGGCCTGACCGACATGATGAGCGACGACGACCTGGCCGCCCTCGCACGGCTGCCCATTGCGCTGGCGGACAAGGCAGAGCGCATGGTGGCCATGGCCAACGCCCGGGGCGGGCGCGACAACATCAGCGTGCTGCTGGCCCAGGCCGGCGCGCAGGACACGCGGCGCGGCCTGGTTTCGCGCCTGCTGCGAATGCCTTGATGCATGCCTGGCCGCGATAATTGCCAGCCCCTCCCCAGCCAATTGCACGCAGAAGGAAAACAAGCATGCCCAGAATAGTCGTATCCATCGACGGAGTGGTCATCAAGGACGTTCCGCTGACCCAGGAGCGCACGACGGTGGGCCGCAGGCCATACAACGACGTGGTCATCGACAACCTGGCCGTGAGCGGCGAGCACGCCGTGCTCGTCATGGCCGGCGACGACGTGCAGGTGCACGACCTGGGCAGCACCAACGGCACCTACGTGAACGGCAAGGCCATCAAGCAGCAATCGCTGCGCAATGGCGACACCGTGGAGATGGGCAAGTACAAGATCCGCTTCCTGCACGAGGCGCCGCGGCAGGACTATGAGAAAACCATGCTGATCGGGCCCGGCGGGCCGCAGGCCGCCCCCGTGGCCCCGCCTGCGAACACCCGCGGCACCGTGCGCGTGGTGACCGGTCCCGCCGCCGGCCGTGAGGTCGTGCTGACCAAGGTGGTCACCACCATCGGCAAGCCCGGCGTGGCCGTGGCCTCCATCACCCGGCGGCACCACAGCTTCGTGCTGGCCCACGTGGAAGGGGCCGACCGGCCCCGGCTCAACGGCACTCCCATCGAGGCCGAGCCCGTGGCCCTGAAGAGCGGCGACCGCATCGCCCTGGCCGGCGCCGAGATGGAATTCGTGCTCGGATGACCCGGTCTTCGCTCCATCACCTTCCGGGAAAAGGCGGCGAAGGGTGCCGCCGGAACGCCCGCAGCGCATGAAAATACGCATCCTCGGCTGCAGCGGAACCCTGGCCAAGGGCTGCCGCACCACTTCCTTCCTGCTGGGCGAGCGCATCCTGGTGGATGCCGGCACCGGCGTGGGCGAGCTCACGCTCGAGGAAATGCAGCGCGTGGACCATGTCTTCCTCACCCACTCGCACCTGGACCACATCGCCGCGCTGCCCCTGCTGCTCGACGCCGTGGGCGCGCGCCGCGCCCGGCCCCTGCAGGTGCACGCTCTGCCGGCCACCCTGGACGCGCTGCGCGCCCATGTCTTCAACGGCGTGATCTGGCCCGACTTCACCCGCGTCCCCACGCAGCAGGCGCCCTTCGTGCGGCTGCTGCCCCTGGGCGTGGGCGACGTCTTCGTCGTCGCGGGCACCCCGCTGGAGGTGCTGCCCGCGCGCCACAGCGTACCCGCCGTGGGCTACGCCGCGCGCGGCCAGCGGGGCTGGTGGGTGTACAGCGGCGACACCGAAGGCCAGGAGCCCGCCTTCTGGCGCCGCGTGAATGCCCTGCGCCAGAGCCCCGGCGGCGTGGCCGCCCTGTGCATGGAAACCGCCTTCAGCAACGCCGAGGCCGCCCTGGCGCGCAAAAGCCAGCACCTGTCACCCGCAGCCCTGGCGCGCGAACTGGCGTCACTGCCCCCCGGTGCCGACCTGCCCATCTACATCACCCACGCCAAGCCGCAGGAAAGCAGCCTCATCATGCGCGAGGTGCAGGCCCTGGAACACGGCGCGCTGCGCCTCATCGACCTGCAGACGGTGGATGTACTGAGCGTGTGAAGCAGGGAGGTATGCGCCGATGGGGAGAACGCCGGCCCCTACCCAGCCCGTACCTGCCTGGGCCTGACCCGCACGCCGGCCAGCCTTCCAGGATCCCATCCGGACAATTTTGCGTGACAAATGTGTCATTGCGTTTCTTTTTCAGGGTCGAAGGTAACAAAGTGCTGACGTTTGCAGCCAAAACTGTCGTTTACAAGGCCGCTGGGTTGCCGGAATGGCCTGGCATGAAAGCTGCTGCAACTCCGGTAACCCGCAGGATTCCTCTGCGGGGGTTTGACTACCTACTCCGAGGAGGAATTTATGAAGCGTACCCTGCAAAAAGGTTTCACCCTGATCGAACTGATGATCGTGGTGGCGATCATTGGTATTTTGGCGGCTGTGGCGTTGCCGGCTTATCAAGATTACACGGTGCGCGCTCGCGTTTCTGAAGGTTTGGTACTCGCCAGTGGCCTGAAGACTTTGGTCGCGGACAACGCTTCCAATGGCACGGCGGCAGCGGAAGGTGGCCTGTTCAAGGGCATGCCCACCAATACCGCAGGAACTGCCTTCTGTAGCGCTGCAGGTACTTGCTCGCTCAATGGGGGCGTCGGTGCCAAGAGCGTGAATACCATCGTCGGGACGACCGTTAATGGACTGATCACTGTCACTTACCAAGCCAACGCCACAGGTAACACCATCCAACTGTGGCCTTCGGCGGGCGGTGCCGTTCTGGCCGCAGGAACAATCCCTACATCGACTCTGGTTTGGACCTGCTACACCGCAGGTAAAACAGCAATAAATGGGGCCACCAACGGTGCAACGCTGTTGCAAAAATTCGCTCCGGCCGAATGCCGTTAATGCCTGGCAGGTATCTCAACAAGGCATAAAAAGGGGGCTTGCCCCCTTTTTTCGTTTGGTAGATATCCAATATTTTTGCTGATGTTGACAAATACAGAGCGCACAAGCTCGGCCATCCGTGCGGCGCTTTTCCATTTCCTCGGCTCGCTGTTGATGGCTACCCTGGCTGCGGCGCTGGTGCTGTGGGTGTGGTTTCCAAATCCTTATCACTTGCTTTCGGGTGGGCGCGACCTGTTTCTGATCTTGGTGGGGGTCGATGTGGTGTGTGGCCCCTTGCTCACGCTGGTGCTGTTCAACCCCGCGAAGCCGCGTCGCGAACTGTTCACCGATATGGCATTGGTGGTGCTGGTGCAGCTTTCGGCGCTGCTGTATGGCCTGCATACGGCGTATGCGGCGCGGCCTTTGTTCCTGGTGCATGAGGTGGACCGCTTTCGCGTCATTACGGCAGGCGACTATGGCGATGTGGACGTGGGCGGAGTCATCGCTGCGCTGGATATGCCTCTGCGCCCGCATTGGTTCCAGGGGCCGGTGACGGTGGGTATCCGCGATCCGCGCGATACCGGGGAGCGTAAAACCGTGCTAGTAGAGTCGGTGGTCGGCGGGCGCGATTTTTCCCAGCGCCCCGAGTTCTATGTACCCTATGACGCGGCCTATCAGTCCAAGGCCCTGGCCCGGGCCAAGCCCTTGCAGGCGTTCATCTCCCAATATCCCGCCACGGCGAGCGATGCCGCCGCTTTGCTGGGCAAGCATGGCGCGGTGACGGATGACGCGCTGTTCTTGCCAGTGCTGCACCGGCAGGATTGGGTGGCGGTGCTGGACAAGTCCGCGCGCATCCTGGGTTTTTTGCCGGGGGACGGGTTCGAGGTGCGGGAGTGAAATCCACTCCTTTCAAGGTCGCCGCTGTAAATCCAAGCATTTGATCAGCGGCGATTTCCACATCCTGTGATGAGGCGATGTACCTCGCCGCGTGGCGTCCATACCGGACGGTCGGAAAATTGGGGTTGGATTCCAATTTTCCCGGCATTACGCCATGAAGCTCCCCGACTTCCCCCCATGCTTCTCCAGCACCCGCACCCCCGTCATCACCATGCGCTTGTCCGCGGCCTTGCACATGTCGTAGACGGTGAGCAGCGCCACCTGCACGGCGGCCAGGGCTTCCATCTCCACGCCGGTGGGGCCTACGGTTTCCACGGTCGCGGTGCACTGAACGGCGTTCTCGGCTTCGAGTAGTTCGAATTCCACCGCCACCCGCGTGAGCGCCAGCGGGTGGCACAGGGGAATCAGTTCGCTGGTCTTCTTGGCGGCCATGATGCCGGCGATGCGGGCTACGCCCAGCACGTCGCCCTTCTTGGCCGTGCCTGATTCGACCAGTGCCAGGGTGGCGGGCTGCATCTCGATGCGGCCGGTGGCGATGGCGGTGCGGTGCGTGGCGCTCTTGGCGCCCACGTCCACCATGTGGGCTTGGCCCTGGGCGTCGAAGTGGGTCAGCGGGGAGGTGGGTGTGGTCATGGCGGGTGGGCTTGCAACCGGGTGCGAAACATTTACCTGGCCGGGGCATCATACGGCCATGTATCACCAGCCGCCGCGTGCGGCCTGCCCGGTGGATCGGGCGGAGGAGTTTCGTGCAGGGTTTCAAGCTAAATCGGCCTCTAGCGCTTATGGGTCGGGCGCTGGCAGCTTCTCTTTTGATAGTCTTTGGCGCGGCGCAGGCGCCCGTGGCCCTGGCGCAATCCCAGCTGCCCATGATGGGCGACGGAGCCGAGATGACGACCAGCGCCGAGCGCCAGCTGGGCGACCGCATCATCCGCGAGCTGTACCGCGACCCGGACTACATCGACGACGCGGTGCTGCAGGAATACGTGCAGGACCTGTTCCAGGCGCTGGTGCAGGCGGCCCGGGAGCGCGGCGAGCTCTCGCCCGAGCTGCAGGAGCGCTTTGCCTGGCAGATCCTGCTGGGCCGCGACCGCACGGTGAACGCGTTCGCGCTGCCCGGCGGCTACTTCGGCGTGCACCTGGGGCTGATCGGCGTGGTGAGCACGCGCGACGAGCTCGCCTCGGTGCTGGCGCATGAATTGAGCCACGTGACCCAGCGCCACATCGCGCGCCTGATGGCGCAGCAGGGCCGGCAGACGCCGCTGATGCTGGGTGCGATGATCCTGGGCGCGCTGGCTGCAGCCAAGAACCCGGCCGCGGCCCAGGCGATGATGGTGGGCGGCCAGGCGCTGGCGGTGCAGAGCCAGCTCAACTTTTCGCGCGACATGGAGCGCGAGGCCGACCGCGTGGGCTTCGGCCTGATGCAGCCCGCGGGCTTTGCACCCCAGGGCTTCGTCAGCATGTTCGACAAGCTGCAGCAGGCCAACCGCATCAACGACAACGGCAGCTGGCCCTATCTGCGCAGCCACCCGCTGACCACGCAGCGCATCGCCGACATGCACAGCCGCATCCCGCAGAGCGCGGCGGCGCCCGCTCCCGCGACGCTGGAGCACCTGGTGATGGCCGCGCGTGCGCGCGTGCTGGCGCGCCCCGGCGTGGACACTTGGCGCCAATGGGCGGCCGAGCCGCAGGACGCGGGTTTCGCCGCGCGGCCCCTCGCGCAGCGCGTGCCGGCCCGGTACGCGGCCACGCTCAGCGCCGTGCAGCTGGGCGACATGGCGGCCGCGCGCCAGTCCCTGCGCGGCCTGCAGGCGGACGTGCGCGGCGACGCGGCCGCGGCGCGCCAGGCGCGGCTGCTGGGCGCGGAACTGGAGCTGGCCGCGGGCGACGCGCCGGCGGCCCTGACCTACCTGCACGACAGCGTGGTGGTGGATGCGGAGAAGAAGACGGGCGCCCCCATGGGCCGGCCCGAGATGCTGCTGCGCACGCAGGCGCTGCTGCACACGGGCGCCGCGGCCGAGATGGCGGGGCCGCTGCAGACCTGGGTGACCACCCACCCGGGCGACGCGGCGGCGTGGCAGCTGCTGGCGCAGGTGTGGCAGCAGCAGAAGCAGCCGCTGCGCGCCGTGCGCGCCGAGGCCGAGGCCCAGGTGGCGCGCTACGACTATGCCGCGGCGGTGGACCGCTTCAAGGCGGGGCAGGACCTGGCGCGGCGCGGCGGCGCGGCGGCCGACCACATCGAGGCTTCGATCATCGACACGCGGCTGCGCGCCGTGCAGTCACTTCTGAAGGAACAGGCCGCCGAGCGCTGACTCGATCACCAGGCCCAGCAGCGAATAGATCAGCGAGCCGATCAGCGCCGCCGTGAAGCCATGCACCTGGAAGCCTTCGCCCAACACCGAGGCGGCGGCCCAGAACATGAGGGCGTTGATGACGAACAGGAACAGCCCGATGGTGACGATGGTGACCGGCAGCGTGAGGATCACCAGCACCGGCCGCAGCACCACGTTGAACAGCCCGATGACGAAGGCGGCCAGCAGCGCGGAGCCGAAGCTGCGCACCTCCACGCCGCTGTAGAGGTATGCCACGCAAAGCAGGGCGGCCGCGCTCAGCAGCCATTTGAGCAGTAGTCGCATAGGCGGCCAGCATAGCACCAGCCCCGCCCGGACGGGATGCGTGCCCGCGCCCTTGCGGGATTGATCAGCGGATGTGATCAGTCGGCGAGCCAAAAGTATTGGCCTTGCAGCATTGGCATTCCTACGATGCCCGCACGACGCAACTACTTGGGATTCGAATGAGTCGAGCGCTACCCCTGGCAGGGATACGGATCGTGGATATGTGCAACGTGGTGATGGGACCCTATGCCACGCAGATACTTGCCCAGTACGGCGCAGACGTCGTCAAGGTCGAGCCCCCGGAAGGGGACGATGCGCGGCGTACCGGCGCCCTGCACGAGCCGAACATGGCCTCGCTGTTTCTGAGCGTCAATCGGGGCAAGCGCAGTGTGGTCCTTGACCTGAAGAGCCCGCATGCCAGATCCCATCTGGAGTCTCTGGTCCGCGATGCGGACGTCCTCGTTCACAACATCCGGCCGCAGAAACTGAATGCGCTGGGCATCGACCCTGAAAGCGTGATGCGGACGAACCCCCGCATCGTCTACGCGATGCTGACCGGCTTTGGGCAATCGGGACCCTATGGCGGCCGGCCGGCGTATGACGATGTCATCCAGGGGATGTCGGGTCTGGCGGAGCTGAGCGCCCGCCATTGCGGTGGGCCGCCACGCTACATGCCCACCATTGCCGCGGACAAGACGGTGGGCATATTGGCAGCAAGCGCCATTCTCGCGGCATTGATGAAGCAGCAGCGCGAAGGCGTGGGCAGCGTGGTGGAAGTCCCCATGTTCGAGTCCATGGTGGCCTACAGCCTCGTGGAGCACATGCATGGCGCGCATTTTCACGGCGGCGATGGGCCGATGGGTTATCCGAGGGCGCTGGCGCCGTGGAGGAGGCCATTTTCCACGCGGGACGGCTACGTCTGCGTGATGCCCTACACCGACCGCCATTGGCAGGGCCTGCTCCATCGCCTCGGCAGCCCCGAACTGGCCGCGGATCCGCGCTTTTGCAATATCGCGCAGCGCAGCCTGCATTCCGATGACGTGTATCAGACGCTGGGCTCGCTGCTCGCCAGTCACGCCACCAGCGCCATCCTGGCCATCTTGGCGGAGCTCGAAATTCCGGCGACTCCCGTCGTCAAGCCGGAGGACCTGCCGCACGACCCCCATCTGCAGGCCGTCGGCTTCTTCCAGCATGTCCAGGATGCGGGGATGGGCGCCCTGTGCTTTCCCGGCGTGCCCCTGCTTTTTGACGGCGTGCGGCCCCAGTTGGCGCCCCCGCCGCGCCTGGGGCAGCACACCCGGGAAGTTCTGGGGGAGAACGCAGCCAATTCGCCTGCCTGCATGGCAGTTTCTCCATGACCTCCAAAACTCAGCGAAGGGAGATTTTCATGAGTGTTCCGCAATTACTCAGCCCGGGATGGCATTGGCAGGACCTTGCCGCAGGGCAGGAGCTCGTCACGCATGGGCGCACCATGACCGAGTACGACCTGATGAACTTCATCACTGCGACAGGCATGACGGAAGTCATCTTCACCGACCAGACGCACCAGGGGGCGATGCAAGGCCGCGTCGTGCCCGGGGCGCTGACCTACACCCTGATGGAGGGGTTGCTTGTCCAGGGCATGCTCCAGGGGACGGGGCTTGCCCTGCTGGAGATTTCCCAGAAATTGCTGGCGCCCGTGAGGGTCGGGGACACGGTCCACGCCCTGGTCCGCATCAACGAGATCGTTCCCACGTCCAGGCATGGCAGAGCCGTGGTCCATTCCACCGTGTCAGTCCTCAACCAGGACGGAGTGACAGTGATGACCTACGACGCCAAACGGCTGCTTGCCGGGCGCGCAGCCGTTTGATGGCCGCAAGAAGGCAGATCAAGGAGACAACACCGTGATGAAGAAATTCGTGCGTTCCATCGTTGCATTTCTGTGCTTTGCAGGCCTGCTCGCGCAGCATGCGGCGGCCGCCTATCCGACCCGGCCCGTCAGCGTCGTAGTGGGCTTTTCGGCCGGAGGCCCAGCGGACGTGGTGGCCAGAACCGTCGCCCCGGCCCTTGGCGCTGCCTTGGGGACGGCGATCGTCATCGAGAACCGGCCGGGGGCCGATGGCACCATTGCCGCAGCGCAGGTCGCAAGGGCCCAGGCGGACGGCTACGCCCTGCTGCTGGCTCCCAGCACGCATGCCATCAATGCGTCGCTTTACAAGAAGCTCCCCTACGATCCGATCAAGGGTTTCGCGTCGATCGCGCTGATCGGGGATTCGCCGAACATCATTGCGGTCCACCCCTCGGTGCCTGCCAGGAATCTCGAAGAATTCGTGTCGTATGCAAAACGCGGTGATTCCAGGCTGAACTACGCTTCGACGTCCAGCGTGACCGAGCTGGCGACGGAGCTGCTGAACAGGACCGCCGGCATCAGGATGACGAAGATCCCGTACAAGGGCGCCGGGCAGGCCATGCCCGCCCTGCTGTCCGGCGAGGTGCATGTCATGGTATCGAGCATACTCACGTTGATGCCCCAGGTGAGCGCCGGCCGCGTGCGGCCGCTGGCGGTGACCAGCCTCAAGCGTGCAGAGATCGCCCCGGACATTCCCACCGTCGCCGAGGCCGGGCTGCCCGGGTACAGCGCCAGCACGTGGTATGGCTTGTTCGCCCCCGCCGGAGTGCCCCAGGACGTCGTGCGGCGGCTGGCCGATGCCATGGAAACGGTGCTCAAGGACAAGGACGTGCAGGCCAGGCTCGCGGCGCAGGGTTTGAGCATGGTGCCGGAAGTCAACAGTCCGGCGGCTTTCAGTGCCTACGTGCAGACAGAGGCGCAGAAATGGCAGAGTGTCGTCCAGGCCGCCGGCATCTCAGCCGATTAGTTCGTCTGGAGAAAGCCCGCGGCGTTCCATCGAGCGCGTATGAACCTTCGGCAGCTGCAACACTTCGTCGTCCTTGGAGAGGTCCTGAATTTCCGCAAGGCGGCGGACAAGCTCCATATCGTCCAGCCGGCGCTGACGGCATCCATCCGCCGGCTTGAAGGCGAGTTCGGCGTCGACCTGTTCGAGCGAACCACGCGGGACGTGAAGCTGTCGGCGGCGGGCCGCGCCGCGCTGCCCGAAGTCAAAAGGGCCCTTCAACAGATGGATCGGGCCCGGCGCAATGCCAAGGCCACCCAGACCGGGGAATGGGGCACGCTGAAGGTCGGATTCGTGGGCTCCGCGAGCATGGCCTTGCTGCCCGCGGGCATCAGGGCCTTCCGGACCAGGTTCCCCGATGTGGTCCTGGGCCTGCAGGAATCCACGGGAAGCCGCATCGTGGACCTGATCGACAAGGGCCAGATGGACGTCGGTCTCATCCGTACGCCTGCCGTCAACAACCGCGGCTTGACCATCCATACGCTCCAGACCCAGCGCTTCATGGTGGTCATCCCGCGCGGCAGCGAGTGGGAGCCTGCGAGAAATACGAAGAAGGTGAGGCTGCAGGACCTGGCCAATGCACCCTTCATCACCTTTTCGCGCGACGAATCGCCCATGCTCCACCTGGCCGTGGTGAGCGTATGCCGGGAAGCCGGGTTCACGCCGAACATCGTGCAGGAGGCGATACAGGTGCAGACCGTCGTGACATTGGTGGAAAGCGGCCTGGGCGTGGGGCTCGTCCCCTCGGTGTGCGCGCAGCACAAGCCTGCCAACGCCTCCTTTTTCGAGCTGGCGAAACAGACGCCGGCCTGTGCGACGGGGCTGGCGCTGGTCTACGACGCCGGCAGCCTTTCACCCGTGGGCCGAAGATTCGTCCAGACGCTGTCGGAGCTGGCGGAGCAGGACGGCCCCGCCCCCGTGTGAATTAATCTGCGAACAGGAACAGCAGCCCCAGGCTGGTCAGCGAGCCGGGCACGGACCAGCGGCGTGCCGGCTTGTGGGTGACGACGGGCGCGGCGTCTGCGGCGGGTGGCGGCGGCGTCTCCTGCGGTTCCAGCTTGGGCCGGCGCGCGTCCAGCACCGGGGTGTGGGCGCCATGCTCGGCCTGCAGCTGGGCCAGCAGTTCGGGCAGCGGCCCCTTGGCCAGCACCGTGCTCACCCGGCCGCCGGCGCCGCCCAGCCAGGGCTGCAGCTGCGCGAACAGCTTGTCGGCCCATTTGGCGCGCCAGTTCTCGCGCGCGCTGTGGCTCACCCATTTGCTGATGCGGTGGGTCATGCGCGGCGCGCAGGCCACCAGCACCCAGTGGGTCTTGGCGGCCTCGGAGCGCGCGGCCATGGATTCCAGCTTCTGCCGCGCGTAGTCGGCGTCGTCCACGTATACGATGACCTTGTCCATGGCTGCGCTCCTGTGGGCCTGGCTGCCTGCCAGGTCAGCCTTGCTCGACGGGAGCGGCCTTGCCGCGCTGGCTGGCGATGGCCTTGCCGATGGCCAGCACCAGCAGGGCGCCCGCCACGCAGGCGGCGTAGTGCACCGTGCCGCTCTGCGGCAGCTTGAACATCCACTGCCACCTGTCGGGGTTGGCCAGGGCGGGGTCGGAAACCAGCATGCCGCCGGCGATCCAGCCCAGCAGCATGCCGCCGGCCGTGATGATCAGGGGGAAGCGCTCCATGAGCTTGATGACCAGCTGGCTGCCCCAGACGATGATGGGGATGGAGATGAGCAGGCCCAGCACCACCAGCAGGATCTGGTGTTCGCCCGAATTCTGCGCCGCGCCGGCGATGGCAATCACGTTGTCCACGCTCATCACCAGGTCGGCCACGATGATGGTCTTGATGGCCGCGAGCAGCTTGTCGCTGCCCGCCACGTCGCCATGGCCTTCCTCGTCGGGGGCGATGAGCTTCACGCCGATCCACACCAGCAGCAGCGCGCCCACCACCTTGAGGAACGGCAGGTTCAGCAAGGTCATCGCGAAGACGATGAGGATCACGCGCAGGATGATGGCGCCCGCAGTGCCGTAGATGATGCCCTTGGTGCGCTGCGCAGCCGGCAGCTTGCGGCAGGCCAGGGCGATCACGACCGCGTTGTCGCCGCCGAGCAGGATGTCGATGATGATGATCTGTCCCAGCGCGATCCAGAACGGCGTGTGGGTGAGAAAGTCCAAATCCATAGTGTGCGTACCTCGAAGTCGATTGCCGGTTCGGGGGAATCCGGCGGCGTCTGAATACCGGACACCATGGAGGGTGTTGAGCGACTGCCTGCGAACAAGGGGGACTTGCCTGCAGGAAAAGGGGCGCGCTTTGAACCGACCATGGAGTGGCTGTGGCTCAAAGGTCTTGCTCAGCGGCGGCCGTGGCCGCGCCTGGCAGGCCGGAAGCGCAAGGCTTCGTATTGACGACCTGTCATCCGTTTGCACGCGGCGCTGACGCAAGGCCTGGTGCAAACGGGGAGCTACTCCCCTTTGAAGGGCGCGATTTAAGCATGTTTCCCGGTCCTTGCAAAGGGTGGTTTTCCCGCGTAGCCATGGCCGGACTATCATGGCCGCCCCGTCTTGCTTCCCGCGCCCGCCGTCCGCGCATGCCGTCCGCCATCCACATCACCGACATCGAGGCCGCCATCAACCACTGGCGCGCCCGCGCGCCCTCGTCCGATGGCGTGGCGCTGGCGCCCGAGCTCGTGGCCCTGGCCGAGGTCTACGGGCGCATGGCGTTCATGCGCGCCGATGAGGTGGGCGAGGAGCAGCTCACGCCCCGGGCGCGGGCTGCCTGGCTGGCCTGGTACGAGACCACGCCCGACACGCCCTGCATCGCCATCTGCTCCACGAGCCAGGGCGACGACTGGTGCAAGGGCTGCGGGCGCAGCTTCGCGGAGGTGCAGCATTGGCCGGCGATGGGCCCCGCGGACAAGCGCGCCGTGTGGCGCCGCATCACGCGCGAAGGCCAGGCCCTGCGCTTCACGCGCTATGCCGAGCGCGCGCGCTGACGCGCTTTAGAACGTGTTTACGGGCAGCCGCGCCGCGGTTATGGTGTCGCCATGCTGCGTCTGACCCAGGCCCCCGACATCGCCATGGCCATGCTGTGGCGCGACCTGCTGTGCGAGGCCGGCATGCCCGCCAGCGTGCAGCGCCAGCACCTGGGCGCGGCCGCGGGCCAGTTGCCGCCCGGCGAATGCCTGCCCGAGATCTGGCTGGCGCATGCGGAGCATGCCGAGCGGGCCCGCGCCCTGCTGCGCGAATTCGCGCGCCTGCCCCAGCGCCAGTGGCGCTGCCGCGCCTGCGGCGAGTGCATAGAGGGCGGCTTCGAGCAGTGCTGGAACTGCGGCGCCCCAATGCCGCGCTGATGCGCCTATTTCCAGCGCAGCGGCTCCACGTGCACGCTGCCGCGCTGGCTGCTGAGGGTCAGCGTGCCTTCCTGGATCGTGGCCTGCAGCTGCATGCTGCGTTCGGCCAGCTGGGCGAGCTGCTGCACCGCATCGGTGGGCAGGCGCCAGACCTGCAGCCTGTCCAGGCGCGACAGCTTGGATTCGATGCCTTTCCACCACACCTCGGCCGCGTGGTGGAACGCGTAGACCACCACTGCGTCGGCGCGGCTCGCGGCCTTGGAGAGGGGCTTGTCCTCGGGCTGGCCGACCTCGATCCACAGGCGCTTGCGGCCCGTGAAGTCGGTCAGGGATACGTCGGGGTCGTCGGGGTCCGACAGGCCCGCGCCGAAGGCCAGTTGGCCGTCGCCGCGGCAGGTGTCCTGCAGCTCGTGCGCCTGCAGCGCCAGCGCGGCCAAGCGCACCATCATGCGCTCGTCGGTCTCGCTCGGGTGGCGTGCCAGGGTCAGCGCATGGTCGGCGTAGTAGCCGTGGTCGATGTCGGCGATCGCGAGGTTCGCCTTGAAGATGGTGGATTTGAGCGCCATTGCTCTCTATTCTTGTAGCTGCTGGCGCTTGCTGGGCAAGCGCTGGAGGCTGAAAAGGCTTGTAACTCTCAGACCCTGCGCGCGAGTTCGGCGGCCTTGCCGGTGTAGCTTGCGGGCGTCATGGCCAGCAGGCGGTCCTTGTCGGCCTGGGGAATGTCCAGGCTCCGGATCAGGCCGTGCAGCGCCTCGGGCGTGACGGTCTGGCCGCGCGTGACTTCCTTGAGCTTTTCGTACGCGCCTGCGACGCCGTAGCGGCGCATGACGGTCTGGATGGGCTCGGCCAGCACTTCCCAGCTGGCATGAAGGTCGGCGGCCAGGGCCTGCTCGTTGAGTTCGAGCTTGTCCAGGCCCGTCATCAGCGAGCTGTGGGCCAGCGCCGTGTAGCCCATGGCCACGCCGATGTTGCGCAGCACGGTGGAGTCGGTCAGGTCGCGCTGCCAGCGGGAGACAGGGAGCTTCTCCGCCAGGTGCCGCAACAGGGCGTTGGCCAGGCCCAGGTTGCCCTCGGCGTTCTCGAAGTCGATGGGGTTGACCTTGTGCGGCATGGTGGACGAGCCGATCTCGCCCGCCTTGAGCTTCTGCTTGAAGTAGCCCAGGCTCACGTAGCCCCAGATGTCGCGCGACAGGTCCACCAGGATGGTGTTGGCACGCGCGATGGCGTCGAACAGCTCGGCCATGTAGTCGTGCGGCTCGATCTGGATGCTGTAGGGCTGGAACGTGAGGCCCAGGCCCTGCGGCTCGTGCGTCTCGACGACCTTCTTGCTGAACGCCTCCCAGTCGAAGTCGGGCCAGGCCGCCAAGTGGGCGTTGTAGTTGCCCACGGCGCCGTTCATCTTGGCCAGGATCTTCACGGCCGCGATGTGCTCCACGGCGCCCTGCAGGCGCACGACCACGTTGGCCAGCTCCTTGCCCACCGTGGTGGGGCTGGCGGTCTGGCCGTGGGTGCGGCTGAGCATGGGCACGTCTGCGAAGGCGCGGGCCATCTCGCGCAGCTTCAGCACGATGCGGTCCAGGCCCGGCAGGATGACCTGGTCGCGGCCCGCGCGGATCTGCAGTGCGTGGCTGGTGTTGTTGATGTCCTCGCTGGTGCAGGCGAAGTGCACGAACTCGGCGGCCTTCTCGAGTTCGGGGCGGGCCTCGAACTTGGACTTGATCCAGTACTCCACGGCCTTCACGTCGTGGTTGGTGGTCTTCTCGATGTCCTTGATGGCGGCGCAGTCGGCCTCGCTGAAGTTCTTCACCAGGCCCAGCAGGTAGGCGCGCGCGCCGGTGGACAGGGGCTTGAATTCGTCGAAGCCCGCGTCCGACAGCGCGATGAACCAGGCCACTTCCACCTGCACGCGCCGGTGCATGTAGCCGTGTTCGCTCATGATGGGGCGCAGGGCGGAGAGTTTGGCGGCGTAGCGGCCGTCGAGGGGCGAAAGGGCGGTGATGGTGGACAGGCTCATGGGTAGGGATTGTAGGTGTGCGCCCCTGCGGGCGCCGGCCCGGGGCCTCGCTAGAATCAGCCGCCCACCCACCCCAAGCCGCATGCGGCGCGAAGACAGGCAGAGACCACCATGAAGCTGATCGGATCAATGGCGAGCCCCTATGTGCGCAAGGTGCGCGTGGTGATGGCCGAGAAAAAGCTCGACTACCGCTTCCAGGAGGACAACGTGTGGTCCGATGACACGGCCATCAACGCCTCCAACCCGCTGGGCAAGGTGCCCTGCCTGGTCATGGAGGGGGGCGAGGCCATGTTCGACTCGCGCGTCATCGTGGAATACCTGGACACCCTGTCCCCCGTGGGCAAGCTCATCCCCGCCTCGGGCCGCGAGCGCGCCGAGGTCAAGACCTGGGAGGCGCTGGCCGACGGCGTGCTGGACGCCGGCGTGCTGGCGCGGCTGGAGGCCACCTGGGCCGGCCGCCAGGACGGCGAGCGCTGCCAGGCCTGGATAGACCGCCAGCTGGGCAAGGTGCGCACGGGCCTCTCGGCCATGAGCCAGGGCCTGGGCGAGAAGGCCTATTGCAGCGGCATCCACCTGAGCCTGTCGGACATCGCCGTGGGCTGCGCCTTGGGCTGGCTGGAGTTCCGCTTCCCCCAGATCGCCTGGCGCGCCGACCACCCCAACCTGGGCCGGCTGATGGACAAGCTGATGCAGCGCCAGAGCTTCATCGACACCCAGCCGCGCTGACCCCCCCACGCAAGAAAAGCGCGCCTTCCCGTGGGGAAGTGCGCGCTTTTTGCCGCGGAATAAAAAATGTTGCGAAGCGCCCCGAAACGAAAGAAGAGAGGGAGGGAGGAGAAGCGCCCCAGGGTTGCAGCCAGGCAGGGCCTGGAAGACTTCGCAACGATCAAAACGGTTCGAGGGCCGGGCATCGAGCTTCACGACCTTCTATGGGCTCTAGAGTGGGGGCGTGCGCCGAAAGTTCCAGCCCCCTTCCCATGAATTTGCAAAAAAATGCTGCGGCAAACACCGGCAATGCAGCTACGCGCATGTTTTCGCAGAACGCGGCGGGCCGCGCGTTACTGCCTGTTTCTTGTGCAAGGCCGTTGCGAGGGAAGCCGCGCCGCGGGGCGGCCGGGTTTCACCTTGTTGCGTTCTGACGCTGTAGCCGCCGGCGCAGCCATTGCTCGAAGTCGTCCACGTAGGTGAAGACTGCGGGCACCACCAGCAGGCTGAGCACGGTGGAGGTGATGAGCCCGCCGATCACGGCCACGGCCATGGGGGAGCGGAAGCTCATGTCCGCGCCGCCCAGCGCCAGCGCGATGGGCATCATGCCCGCGCCCATGGCCAGCGTGGTCATGATGATGGGGCGCGCGCGCTTGTGGCAGGCGTCCAGCAGCGCGTGGATGCGGTCCATGCCCTGGCGGCGCGCGACGATGGCGTATTCCACGAGCAGGATGGAGTTCTTGGTGGCGATGCCCATGAGCATGATGAGCCCGATGAGGGATGGCATGGAAAAGCTCTTGCCCGCGATCAGCAGCGCCACGAAGGCCCCGCCCAGCGACAGCGGCAGCGCGGCCAGGATGGTGACGGGCTGCAGCAGGTCCTTGAACAGCAGCACGAGCACGACGTAGATGCAGACCACGCCCGTGAGCATGGCCAGGCCGAAGCTCGCGAACAGCTCGCCCATCATCTCGGCGTCGCCCACGTCGATCAGGCGCACGCTGGCGGGCAGGCCCTGCACGGCGGGCAGCTGGCGCACGGCCTCGGTCACCTCGCCCAGGCCCCGGCTGCCCAGCTCGATCTCGAGGTTGACGTTGCGCGAGCGGTCGTAGCGGTTGATCACGGCCGGGCCGCCGGCCACCTCCAGCCGCGCCACCTCGCCCAGCCGCACCGGGCCGCGGCTGCCCGGCACCGCGAGGCGCTCCAGCACCGACAGGTCTTCGCGCGCCGCATCCTGCAGGCGCACGACGATGGGCACCTGGCGCTGCGCCAGGTTGAGCTTGGGCAGGTACTGCTCGTAGTCGCCCACGGTGGCCACGCGCAGCGTCTCGGCGATGGCCTGCGAGGTCACGCCCAGGTCGGCGGCGCGCGCGAAGTCGGGGTGCACGGCGATCTCGGGGCGCACCAGGCTGGCCGTGGAGCTGACGCCGCCGATGCCGGCGATGGTGCGCAGGTCGCGCTCCACGGCGCGCGCGGCCGTCGCCAGCGCCTGCGGGTCCTCGCTGGCCAGGGCCAGGATGTATTTGTCGTTGGAGCCGCCCAGGCCCACCTTCACGCGCACGCCGGGCAGCTCTCCCATGGCGTCGCGCAGGCGTTGTTCTATCTCCTGCTTGCGCGGGCGCTCGCGGCGCGGGTCCATGGTCAGCGTGAGCGTGGCCTTGCGCGGGTCGCCCGTGCCGGCCCCGGCGAACGGGTCGGTGCCGGCCGAGCCGCCGCCTATGGTGGTGTAGATGCGCTGCACGTGGCCCACGCCCAGGGCCAGCGCGCCGGCGCGCAGGGCCATTGCCTGCGTGTCGGCCAGCTTGGTGCCGGGCGGCAGCTCCAGCGTGACCTGGGTCTGGGCGTTGTCGTCGGCCGGTATGAAGCCCGAGGGCAGCAGCGGGATCAGCGCCAGCGAGCCCGCGAAGAACAGCAGCGCGCCCGCCAGGGTCAGCACCCGGTGGCGCAGGCACCAGCCGCTGGCGCGCATGTAGGCGGCGAGCCAGCGCGGCTCGCGCTCCTGCGTCACCAGGGGCTTGAGCAGGTAGGCCGCCATCATGGGCGTGAGCAGGCGCGCCACGACGAGCGAGGCGAACACCGCCAGCGCCGCCGTCCAGCCGAACTGCTTGAAGAAGCGCCCGGCGATGCCGCTCATGAACGCCGTGGGCAGGAACACCGCGATCAGCGTGAACGTGGTGGCGATCACGGCCAGGCCGATCTCGTCGGCCGCCTCCATGGCCGCCTGGTAGGGCGTCTTGCCCATGCGCAGGTGGCGCACGATGTTCTCGACCTCGACGATGGCGTCGTCCACCAGGATGCCGACGACCAGCGACAGCGCCAGCAGCGTGATGATGTTGATCGAGAAGCCCAGCAGGTACATGCCGATGAAGGCCGGTATCACCGACAGCGGCAGCGCCACGGCCGAGACGATCGTGGCGCGCCAGTTGCGCAGGAACAGCCACACCACCACCACGGCGAGGATGGCGCCCTCGTACAGCAGGTGCATGGAGCTGTCGTACTCGTCCTGCGCGATCTCCACGAAGTCCACCGTGCGCGTGAGCTGCAGGTGCGGGTGCTCGGCCTGCAGCGCGTCGAGCGCGCGCTGCACGCCCGCGCCCACCTCCACCTCGCTCGCGCCGCGCGCGCGCGAGACCTCGAAGCCGATCACCGGCTGCCCGCCCAGCAGCGCCGCCGTGCGCGGCTCGGCCACGGTGTCGCTCACCTGGGCCAGCCGGTCCAGGCGGATGCGGCGTCCGCCCGAGACCGGTATCTCCAGCGCCGCGATCTGCCCGGCCGTCTGCATCGTGGCCAGCGTGCGCAGGGGCTGCTCGGCGCCGCCCAGCTCGGCGCGCCCGCCCGCGCTCTCCAGCTGCACCTGGCGCAGCTGGCGCGAAACCTCGGCCGCCGTCACGCCCAGGGCCTGGAGCCTGAGCGGGTCGAGCGCCACGCGCACCTCGCGCGTGGCCCCGCCCACGCGGCTGACCGCGCCCACGCCGGGCACGGCCAGCAGGCGGCGCGTGAGCTGGTCGTCCACGAACCAGGACAGCTCCTGCTCGTCGAGCTTGCTCGACGCGATGGCGAACGCCAGGATGGGCTGGCTGGAGAGCTCCAGCTTGGTGACCACGGGGTCGCGCAGGTCCGCCGGCAGGTCGGCGCGCACGCGCGAGACGGCCGAACGCACGTCGTCCACCGCCTCCTGCACGGGTTTTTCGAGCTGGTACTCGGCGGCGATGGTGGCCGTGCCGTCCACCAGCGTGGTGGTGATGTGCTTGAGCCGCTGCGTGGTGGCGATGGCGTTCTCGATCTTGCGCGCCACGTCCGATTCGAGCTGCCCCGGCGCGGCGCCCGGCAGCGCGGCCGTGACCATGACCACGGGCAGGTCCATGTCGGGGAAGTTCTGCACTTTCATGGCGCTGAAGGACAGCAGCCCGGCCAGCGTGAGCAGCACGAACAGCATGGCCGCCGGCACGGGGTTCCTGATCGACCAGGCGGAGAGGTTCATGGCTGCCGCTCCTTATTTGGTAGCTGGTAGCGCTTGACTGGATTGCGCTGGAGCCTGTTTTTGCTCAGGGCCATCGGCCGCCGTGCGCACCAGGTCGCCGTCGTTCAGGAAGGCGCCGCCCTGCTGCACGATGCGCGCCTCAAGCGACAGGCCCTCGGTGATCTCCACGCGGCCCTCGCTGCGCTGGCCGGTCTGCACGCGGCGCATGGCCACGCGGCCCTGGGCGCCTACCTCGAACACGTAGCTGAACCCGTCGCGCACCACCACGGCCGACAGCGGCACCGAGAGCGCTTCGTGCGCGCCCAGCAGGAACTCGCCGCGCGCGAACATGCCGGCGCGGAGGTCGGGGTGCGCGGGCAGATCCACGTAGACCAGCGCGTTGCGCGTCTGCGGGTCGACGGTGGGCGCGAGCATGCGCACCCGGCCCTCCACCTGCGCGCCGCTGGCGGCCGTGACCAGCGCCTTGCCGCCCGCGCGCAGGCGCGGCAGGTCGCCGGAGGTGACCTCGGCGCGCCACTCCAGCCGGGCGCGGCGCACCATGCGGAACAGCTCCGTGCCCGCGCCCATCACCGCGCCCACGGTGGCCGTGCGCGCGGAGATCACACCGGCGTCGGGCGCGAGCACGCGCGTGTGCTTCAGGCGCAGCGCCTGCGCGTCGAGCGCCGCCTGCGCCGCCGCCACGCGCGCCTGCGCCGTCTGCGCGGCCGTGGCGTACTGCTGGATCTGCTGCTGGCTCATGGCGCCCGTGGCGGAGAGGGCCGCCGCGCGGCCGGCGTTGGCCTGCGCCTCGGCGGCGGCGGCCTGCGCCTCCAGCAGGCCCGCGCGGGCCTGGGCCGCGTCGGCGCGCACCGTGTCGTCGGCGAACACGGCCAGCACCTGCCCCGCGCGCACCACGTCGCCCACGTTCACGCGCACCTCGGCCAGGCGCAGGCCCGAGACCTCGGCGCCGATGCTCGCCTCCTGCCACGCGGCCACGTTGCCGTTGGCCGCCAGGCGCTTGTGCATGGCGGTGCGCTCGGGCTGCGCCGCCGCCACGGTCAGCGCCGGGCGCGGGGCCGGGGCGGGCGCCTCCTGGGCGGCCCTGGCCAGCAGCGTGCCGCCGGTGGCCAGCACGGCCGCGGCGATCAGGGGGGTGAACGGTTTCAGGGACTGCATGGGGAATCCATTGCAATGGGAGATTTCAAGGAGCGGATGCGGCGGCGTTCTGAGGGCTCCGGCATCCCGCGGATGGGCGGGCGCACCCATTGGCGGGCAGGCCCCGGGGGTGGAAGACCGGGGCTGGCTGGCTCATGGTGGCGGATTACACCATGCCCGACCCAGTGGTCGATCCGTTTGGATGGAAAGTGGCTGTAGCGCTTGTGCGGCAAGCGCTACGAGCTATTCCTTCAGGAGTGTTCCTGGCCGAACACCGCGCGCCACAGCGCCAGGATGGCGTCGTGCTCGGCGGCCAGGGTCTCGGGCGGCACGCGCGTGGGCTCCTCGTTCAGGCGCGCGCGGTGCTGCACCTGGCGCAGCGTGCGGTAAGCGTCGGCGGCGGCGCGGCCCACGCCGGCGGGCAGCAGGCCGGCGCCCTCGGCGTGCAGCAGCAGGGCGATGTTGCCCAGGTTGCCCTGCAGGGCGGGGTGGTCCGCGGACTGCGACAGCACTAGGTACTGCACGGCGAATTCGGCATCGACCATGCCGCCCGCGCTGTGCTTGACGTCGAACAGGCCGGCCGGCGCCGGGTGGGCGGCGCGCATGCGCTCGCGCATGGAGATGATCTCCTGGCGCAGCGCGGCCCGGTCGCGCGGGGCGGTGATGACGGCCTCGCGCACGGCGTCGAAGCGCGCGCGCAGATGCTCGCTGCCGAGCACGAAGCGTGCGCGCGTCATGGCCTGGTGCTCCCAGGTCCAGGCGGTGTTGCTGCCGCGCTGCTGCTGGTAGTCGGCATAGGCCTTGAAGCTCGTGACCAGCAGGCCCGAGTTGCCGTTGGGGCGCAGGGCGGTGTCGATCTCGAACAGGTCGCCCTCGCCGGTCTTCACGGTGAGCCAGTTGATGAGCTTGCGCACGAAGGCGGCGTAGACCTCGGGGGCGCGTTCGTCGTCGTCGTCGAAGACAAAGACGATGTCCAGGTCGCTGCCGTAGCCCAGCTCCTTGCCGCCGAGCTTGCCGTAGCCAATGATGGCGAACTGCGGCTGACCATCATCCGTGCGGTGGCGGTTCCTGAGCCGGCCCCAGCACCACTGGGCCGTGACGCGCAGCACGCTGTCGGCCAGCGCCGAGAGGTCGTCCGCCACCTGCTCCACGGTGATGCGCCCCTCCACGTCGCGCGCCAGCGTGCGGAAGATCTCGGCGTGGTGGGCGCGGCGCAGCAGGTCGAGCAGGTTCTCGTCGTCGTCCTCGCCCGTGGACTGCAGCGCGGCCAGGCGCAGGCCGAGCTCATGCTCGAAGTCCGCCGCCACGAAGCGTTCGGACAGCAGGGCCTCGCTCGCGAGCTCGTCGATCACGCCCGGGTGCTGCAGCATGTAGCGCGCCGGCCACTTGGCCGCGCCCAGCAGGTGCAGCAGGCGCTCGTGCACCAGCGGGCGCTCCAGCAGCAGCGCCAGGTAGCTTTCGCGGCGCAGCAGGGGTTCGAGCCAGCCCACCAGGCGCACGGCGGCGACCTCGTTGACCCGGCCCTCGGCCAGCCAGCGGGCCGTGCGCTGCACGATGCGCAGCAGCCGCGCGCGCGCCTCGTCGCGCAGGCCCTGCACGCGCGGGTGCGTGCGCCATTCGGCCACGCGCTCGCGCAGGGCGGGCGGCAGCTGCTCCAGCAGCGCCTCCAGCTCGGGAGCGGGCGCCTCGGCGGTGCGCGGCTTGCCGCAGCCGCCGTTGCCGCAGCGCTTGTGCTGCGCGCCGCCGAGCAGGGTGTCGAACTCCTGCGCCACGAGCTCGCGGTGGGCATCGAGCTCGCGCAGGAAATCGCAGCACGAAAGGCCCATGGTGCGGGCGATCCAGGCCAGGTCTTCGTCGCGCGTGGGCAGCACGTGGGTCTGCTGGTCGTCCAGGTACTGGATGCGGTGCTCCACGCGGCGCAGGAAGGTGTAGGCGGCGGCCAGCTGCGCGGCCGTCTCCTGCGACATGAGGCCGGCGCGCTCCAGGCGTTCGAGCGCCTCCAGCGTGGGGCGGCAGCGCAGCTCGGGGAACTGGCCGCCGCGCACCACCTGCAGCAGCTGCACGGTGAACTCGATCTCGCGGATGCCGCCGCGCGAGAGCTTCACGTCGTTGGCGCGCTCGGGGCGGCCGGCGCTGCGCTGCACGGCGTGGTCGCGGATCTGGTGGTGCAGCGCGCGCAGCGCGTCGAACACGGCGTAGTCCAGGTAGCGGCGGAACACGAAGGGCAGCACCACGCCGCGCAGCGCCTGGACATTGGGCGTGGCGATGCAGTCCAGCGGCGCCACCACCCGGCTCTTGAGCCAGGCGAAGCGCTCCCACTCGCGGCCATGCACCTGCAGGTAGTCCTCCAGCGCCGAGAGCGACAGCGCGGCTGGCCCCGAGTTGCCGTGGGGCCGCAGCGCCAAGTCCACGCGGAACACGAAGCCGTGCTCGGTGGTCTCGCCCACCAGGGCGTAGATGGCCTTGACGGCGCGCGCGAAGTATTCGTGGTTGGAGAGCCTGCCGCGCCCGCCCTCCAAGCCGGCGGTCTCGCCGTCGTGCTCGTAGACGTAGATCAGGTCGACGTCGCTCGATACGTTGAGCTCGCGCGCGCCCAGCTTGCCCATGCCGATGACCCACAGCTGCACCGGCTGGTCCTGGGGCCCGAGCGGCGCGCCGTGGCGCGCGTCCAGCTCGGCGCGGGCCGCGCGGCAGGCGCGGTCCAGCGCCAGTTCGGCCAGCGCGGTCACGGGCCGGGTGATGTCGGAAAGCCCCGCGCCCTGGTCGCAGTCCAGGGTGATGAGCCGGTGCATCACCAGCTGGCGCAGGATGCGCAGGGCTGCGCCCAGGTCGTGGCCGCGCGCCAGCAGGGCCTCGCAGGCCTGGTCCATGGCGGCGCGGTCGGGCACGCCGGGCGCCAGCAGCGCCAGCTCGGCGCCATAGCGGCGCCCGAGGCGCTGGTGAAAGCGCGAATGGTGCGAGAGCGGGCCGCTGTCGGCTACGGATTCGGTGCAAGGCATGGGCATGGCAAGGGCTGGGTGGCGTGCATCGCCGCGGCGCCGGGGCAGAACCTACGGGGGGTGGGCGGGTCATAATTCCTGACGCCGTTTCCACCCGCCATGACAGAGCCTTCGTCCCATCCTTCCCGCCTTCTCCGGTTCGTGGCGGGCTGTGCGCGATGGGGGCTGTGGCTGCTGCTGGCCTTGTGGCTGCTGCTGGCGGCTGCCTGGGGGGCGCTGCACGGCTGGATTGTGCCGCGTATCGGCGATTTCCGCCCTCAGCTGGAAGCCCAGGCCCAGCGGGCGCTGGGGGTGCCTGTGCGCATTGCCGCCGTCTCGGCGCGCAGCGAGGGGTTCTTTCCCACCGTGGAGCTGTCCGGCGTGGCCCTGCTCGACCCGCAGGGCCGCGAGGCGCTGCGCCTGCCGCGCGTGGTCGTGGCGCTGTCGCCGCGCTCGCTGCTGCGCCTGGGGTTCGAGCAGATCTATATAGAGGGGCCCGAGCTGGACATACGCCGCGAGCAGGACGGCCGCATCTTCATCGCCGGCCTGAGTTTTCGCGACACCGGCGAGGCCGACAGCGCCGCCGCCGACTGGCTGTTCGCGCAGCCCGAGGTGGCGATCCGCGGCGGCACCCTGCGCTGGAGCGACGCGCTGCGCGGGGCCGAGCCGCTGGCGCTGACCCAGGTGGACCTGGTGCTGCGCAACGGTGCCCTGCGCCACGGCATGCGCCTGGATGCGACGCCGCCGCTCGATTGGGGCGGGCGTTTCACGCTGCGCGGGCAGTTCCGCCAGCCGCTGCTCACCACGCACGGCGGCAACTGGCAGCGCTGGAGCGGTCAGCTGTACGCCTATTTCGTACAGGTGGACGCCTCGCGGCTCAACCGCCACGCGGACCTGGGAACCCTGCAGGTGCGCCAGGGCCGGGGCGCGCTGCGCGCCTGGGTGGACGTGCAGCAGGGCCGGGTCGTGGGCGGCGCGGCCGACATGGCGCTGGGCGCGGTCGATGCCACGCTGCGCCCGGACCTGCGCCCCCTGCTGCTGCGCACCGTGACGGGGCGGGTCGGCGGCCGCTGGCTGGACGATGGCTTCGAGCTGACCACCCGGGACCTGCAGTTCCTGGCCGACGACGGCCTGCGCTGGACCGGCGGCAACCTCTTCCTGCGCCACACCGGCCAGGGCCGGGCGGGCTGGGAGCAGGGCGAGCTGCGCGCCGACCGGCTGGACCTGGCCGCGGTCTCGCAGATCGCCGGCCGCCTGCCCCTGGATGAGGCCGTGCACGGCGCGCTGCAGACCTATGCCCCGCAGGGCGTGGTGGAGCAGCTGCAGGCCGGCTGGCGCGGGCCGCTGCAAGAGCCGCGGCAGTACCAGCTGCGCGGCAAGGTGACGGGGCTGTCCCTCGCCGCGCAGGACGGCGTGCCCGCCGTGGCCGGCCTGGCGGGCGCGGACGTGGAGTTCGAGCTCACGCAGGCGGGCGGCCGCGCGGCGCTGGCCATGGCCGGCGGCAGGCTGCTGCTGCCCGGCGTCTTCGAGGACCCCGTGGTGCCCGTGCAGCAGCTCTCCGCCACCGTGCGCTGGCAGATCGAGGGCGAGCGCATCGCCGTGCAGGCCAGCGACCTGCGCTTTGCCAATGCCGACGCCCAGGGCGAGGCGCGCCTGGCCTGGCAGACGGCGGACCCGGCCACGTCGCCCGCGCGCGCGCGCCTGCCGGGCGTGCTGGACCTCGCGGGCACCTTGCCGCGGGCCGATGCCACGCGCGTGCACCGCTACCTGCCACTGGCCGTGCCCGCGCAGGCGCGCCACTACGTGCGCGACGCCATCCGGGCGGGCAGTGCCAGCCAGGTGCAATTCCGCGTCAAGGGCGACCTGCACGACTTTCCCTACGGCCAGGTGCCGCACAGGGGCGAATTCCGCGTGGCCGCCCAGGTCAAGGACGTGCGCTACGACTACGTGCCGCCGGCGCTGCTGGAGCCGGGCGACCGCCCCTGGCCCGCCCTGGCGGGCCTGGGCGGCGAACTGGTCTTCGACCGCGCGGGCATGGCCGTGCGCAACGCCACGGCCAGCTTCGCGGGCCGGCCCGCCGTGCGCGTGCAGAAGGTCGGCGCCAGGATCGCCGACCTGGAGCACAGCGTCGTCGAGGTCGATGCCCAGGTGCGCGGCCCGCTGCAGGACATGCTGGCGCTGGTCGGCGGCTCGCAGATCGCGCAGCTCACGCACGGCGCGCTGGACCGCGCCACGGCCAGCGGGGCGGCCGAGCTGCAGCTGGGCCTGAATCTGCCCATCGACGCCATGGAGCGCTCCAGCGTGCGTGGCAGCGTTCTGTTGACGGGCAACGAGGTGCGCTTCGTGCCCGAGGCGCCCACCGTGAGCGGTGCGCGCGGCGCGGTGCAGTTCAGCGACCGCGGCTTCACCCTGGCCGGCGTGCAGGGCCAGGCGCTGGGCGGTGAGGTGCGCCTGGAGGGCGGCATGGGCGCGCAGGATTCCGCGGTGCGCGTGCGCGCGCGCGGCACGGCCACGGCCGAGGGGCTGCGCGCGGCGCCGCAGCTGGGCCTGCTGTCGCGGCTGGCGCGCCACGCCAGCGGCAGCGCCGCCTATACCCTGAACCTGGGCGTGCGCCGCGGCGAGCCCGAGATACAGGTGAGCACCGACCTGGTGGGCATGGCCCTCGCGGCGCCGGCCCCGCTGGGCAAGGCGGCGCAGGCGCCGCTGGCCGTGCGCTTCGACAACCAGCTCACGCGCGAGGCCGCGGCCTCGGACGACGCGCCGCTGCAGGACCAGCTGACGCTGGAGCTGGGCGGCGTGGCGCGGCTCGCCTATGTGCGCGCGCTCGATGGCGGGCAGCCGCGCGTGCTGCGCGGCGCCATTGCCGTGGGCGAGGCCGCGAAGGAGGGGCTGCCGCTGCCGGAGCAGGGCGTTGTCGCCCATGCGGTGCTGGCCGACCTCGACGCCGATGCCTGGCGCGCGCTGCTCGACGAGCCCGTGCCGGCGCCGGGCGCGGCCCCGGCCGCGCAGCCGGCCGGCGAGGGCCCGGCGCCGGACTACCTTCCCACCCGCCTGGCCCTGCGCGCGGCCACGCTCACCGCGCAGGGGCGCACGCTGCACGACGTGGTGGCCGGCGCCACGCGCGCCGGCACGGCCTGGCGCGCCAACGTGAGCGCCCGCGAGCTCGAAGGCTATCTGGAATACCTGCCCGGCGGCGTGCCGGCCGCGGACGGGCAGGCGCCGCAGGACCGGCTGCATGCGCGCCTGGCGCGCCTGGCCATTCCCCAGGCCGCGGACACGCAGGTGAACGAACTGCTCGACGCGCAGCAGCCGGGCAGGCTGCCGGCGCTGGACATCGTGGTGCAGGACTTCGAGCTGCGCGGCAGGCGCCTGGGCCGCCTGGACATCGAGGCCCGCAACCGCGCCGCCGCCGACGGCCAGCGCGAATGGCGGCTGTCCCGCTTCAACCTGGCGGCGCCCGAGGCCACGCTCACCTCCAGCGGCAGCTGGGCCCTGATCGGCGGCGCGGGCGGCGAGGCGCAGCGGCGCACGGCGATGGACTTCGAGCTCGACATCCGCGACTCGGGCGAGCTGCTGGCGCGCTTTGGCATGCCGGGCGTGCTGCGCCGGGGCCAGGGGCGCATGGCGGGCCAGGTGAGCTGGCTGGGTTCTCCCCTGTCGCCCGACTACCGCAGCATGACGGGGCAGATGCGCGTGGACATGCAGGCGGGGCAGTTCCTCAAGGCCGAACCGGGCCTGGCCAAGCTGCTCTCCGTGCTCAGCCTGCAGTCGCTGCCGCGGCGCTTCGCCCTGGATTTCCGCGACGTGTTCAGCGAGGGCTTCGCCTTCGACTTCGTGCGTGGCGACGTGCACATCGCCAAGGGCGTGGCCACCACCAACAACCTGCAGATGAAGGGCGTGAACGCGGCCGTGCTCATGGAGGGCAGCGCCGACATCGCGCACGAGACGCAGGACCTGCACGTGGTCGTGGTGCCCGAGATCAACGCCATGACGGCCTCGCTCGTGGCCACGGCCATCAACCCGGTCGTGGGCCTGGGCAGCTTCCTGGCACAGGTCTTCCTGCGCGGGCCGCTGATCCAGGCGGCCACGCAGGAATTCCGCATCGACGGCACCTGGGCCGAGCCGCACGTGGAGCGCATCCGGGGCCGCAAGAGCGCGCCGGCCGGCGCCGCCGCAGTCCCTGAACCAGGAGGAAAACCATGAAAGTCGCTGCTCTGCAAATGGTCTCGGGCGTGGCCCTGCAGGCCAATCTGGACCAGGCGCGCCGGCTGCTGGAGCAGGCCGCCCGGGCCGGCGCCGAGCTGGCCGTGCTGCCCGAGTATTTCAGCGCCATGGGCCTGCGCGACGAGGACAAGCTCGCGCTCGGCGAGACCCCGGGCGACGGCCCCGTGCAGCGCTTCCTGGCCGACGCCGCGCGCGCGCTCGGCCTGTGGATCGTGGGCGGCACGCTGCCGCTGGCCACGGGCAGCCGGGAGCGCGTGCACAACAGCTCGCTGGTGTTCTCGCCCGAGGGCGCGTGCGTGGCGCGCTACGACAAGGTCCACCTGTTCCGCTTCGACAACGGCCGCGAGCATTTCGACGAGGCGCGCGTGATCGAGGCCGGAACGCGCTGCGTCCACTTCGACCTGCCGGCGCGCGATGGCAGGCTCTGGCGCGTGGGCCTGTCGGTGTGCTACGACCTGCGCTTTCCCGAGCTGTACCGCACACATGCCCGCGCCGGCGCCGACCTGCTGCTGGTGCCCAGCGCCTTCACCTACACCACGGGGCGCGCGCACTGGGAGCTGCTGCTGCGCGCCCGCGCGGTGGAAAACCTGGCCTACGTGCTGGCGCCGGCCCAGGGCGGCACGCACGAGAACGGCCGGCGCACCTGGGGCCACAGCATGCTGGTGGACCCCTGGGGCCAGGTGCTGGCGCAGCAGGACGAAGGGGCCGGCGTGGTGTTGGGCGAGCTCGATGCGGGCCATCTGAGCCAGGTGCGCGGCCAGCTGCCGGCGCTCGCGCACCGCGTGCTGTGAGGATGGTTGCCGTGGAGCAGGGCATGGAGCGGGGGGAGGGCGTGGAGGAGGCCGCGCCGGCCGATGCGCCTGAGCCGCCGCCGCAGGGCGTGGTGCAGCGGCGCTTGCGCCGCTGGGTGGGGGCGTGGCGCCGCTGGTCGCTGTGGGCGCTGCTGGTGCTGCTGGTGGCCAGCATGCTGGTCACGCTGGTGTGGCTGGCCGGCCGCTACGAGGCCAGTCAGGTGCAGGCCCGCCTGGAGCGCGACACGGCGGACGCCGTGGTCGACATACGCAACGCCTTCGCGCACAACCTGCAGAACCTGCAGGCGCTGCAGGCGGGCGATCCCGACCTGGCCTCGTGGGAGGCGCGCGCGGCCGAGCTGCTCGCCACGCGGCGCGAGCTGGTGCGCATCGAATGGCGCGATGCGCAGCTGCAGCTGCGCGCGCACGCCGAATCGCCCTACCGCCCGCAGCACTGGGACCCGAACAAGCGCAGCAGCCTGCATTCGGAGGCCACGCTGGCCTGCACCAACGCGCAGCGCATCAACGGTCCGTCGTACTCCAGCAGCTACTTCCAGCCCCTGCCCGATGGCGCGGGCGCGGAGATGATGGAGGTCTGCCTGCCGCAGATCCAGGACAGGCGCGTGCGCGGCTTCGTCGTGGCCACCTATGCGCTGCAGACCGTGCTGCAGGACCTCGTCGCGCCTGGCCTGCAGCGCACCCAGGAGGTGTCGTTCACCGAGGCCGACGGTACGCGCCTGGCGCTCATCGGCGCCATGCGCCGCGGCTCGCGCATGTTCACGGCGCAGCAGCTGTTCGACCTGCCGGGCAACACGCTGGTGCTGCGCATGGACGGCTGGCATGCCGCGCCCAGCGTGTTCCCCAACGTGCTCACGGCGCTGGTCACGGCCATGTCGATCGCCCTGGTGACGGTGCTGGTGGTGCTGGTGCGCGACAACCGGCGGCGCCTGCGCGCCGAGCGCGACCTGGGCGACGCGCTGGCGTTTCGCAAGACCATGGAGGACTCGCTGCTCACGGGCCTGCGCGCGCGCGACCTGAGCGGCCGCATCACCTACGTGAACCCGGCCTTCTGCGACATGGTGGGCTATACGGCCGCGGAGCTCGTGGGCCAGGCATTGCCGCCGTACTGGCCGCCCGAGCATGCGCACGAATACGCCGAGCGCCAGTCCGTGCGGATGGCGGGCCGGTTCGACCCGCCGCGCGAGGGCTACGAAACCATCTTCATGCGCAAGGACGGAACGCGCTTTCCCGTGATGATCTACGAGGCGCCGCTGATCAACGCCCATGGCCTGCACACGGGCTGGATGGGCTCGTTCCTGGACGTGAGCGAGCAGCGCCGCGTGGAGGAGCTCTCGCGCGCCTCGCACGAGCGCCTGCAGGCCACGGCGCGCCTGGCCACCGTGGGCGAGATGGCCTCGCTCCTGAGCCACGAGTTGAACCAGCCGCTGGCCGCCATCTCCAGCTACGCCACGGGCTCGCTGAACCTGCTGGAATGCCCGGCCGGCTGCGCACAGCCGGCGCCGCAGGACCTTGCCGACGTGCGCGTGGCCGTGCAGCGCATCGCGGCCCAGGCCGAGCGCGCGGGCCGCGTGATCAAGAGCGTGCACGACTTCGTGCGCCGGCGCGACCAGTCGCGCGAGCCGGTCACGGCGCAGGATCTGTTCGATGCCGTGCTGCCGCTGATACGGCTGCAGGCGAACAAGGTGGGGGTGCGCGTGCTGCTGGACATCAGGCCGGGCCTGCCCCGGGTGCTGTGCGATACCACCATGGTCGAGCAGGTGCTGCTCAACCTGGCGCGCAACGCCATGCAGGCCATGGACAGTCCGGACATCCACCCGCGGATCCTGGAGCTGCGGGTGCGCCGCGCCGCGTGCAACGCCGCCAAGGGCTGGCTCGAATTCTCCGTCGCCGACATGGGGGTGGGCATCGCGCCGGAGGTGGCCGAGCGCCTGTTCACGCCGTTCTACACCACGCGCGCCGAGGGCATGGGGCTGGGCCTGAGCCTGTGCCGCACGGTGGTGGAGCAGCACGGCGGCTTCCTCGGCCATGCGGCGCGCACGCCCCGTGGTACGGTATTCACCTTCACCCTGCCCGCACTTCAGGAAACCGAGCTCTGATGGAACCCACCTCCAACGCCACCGTGTACATCGTGGACGACGACGCCGAGGTGCGCGAGGCACTGGCCTGGCTGCTGCGCTCGCGCCGTGTGTTCAGCGAGGCCTTCGCCAGCGCCGAGGCCTTCGAACTCATGCTGGCCGAGCGCGCCGCCAGCGGCCTGTCCCAGCGCCAGCCCTGCTGCCTGCTGCTGGACGTGCGCATGCCCGGCATGAGCGGCCTGGCCCTGTTCGACAAGATGGTCGAGCGCGGCGACACCGCCGCCATCCCGGTGATCTTCCTCACCGGCCACGCCGACGTGCCCACGGCCGTGGCCACGGTCAAGCGCGGCGCGTTCGACTTCTGCGAAAAACCCTTCTCGGACAACCAGCTCGTGGACCGCGTGCAGGAGGCGCTGGCCTCGTCGGCGCGGCACCTGCAGGCCTGCCGCGCGCGCCACGAGCTGCAGGACAGGCTGGCCGAGCTCACCGAGCGCGAACGCGACGTGATGCGCCTGGTGGTCGAGGGCCTGCCCAACAAGCTGATCGCAGACCAACTCGACATCAGCGTGCGCACGGTGGAGGTGCACCGCGCGCGCGTGTTCGACAAGATGCAGGTCAAGTCGGCGGTGGAACTGGCCAACCTGCTGCGCTCGTAGAGGGGGCCTTGCTTCAGCCCTGGCGCTCGCCCATGAAGATCTCCACGCGGCGGTTGCGCGCACGGCCCTCGGCCGTGTCGTTGCCGGCGATGGGTTCGCGCGATCCGCGGCCTTCCACGTGGATGCGCGCGCCGCTCACGCCACGCGCCGTGAGGTAGTTGCGCGTGCTCGTGGCGCGATCGAGCGACAGCGGGTCGTTGATGGCGTCGCTGCCCGTGGAGTCCGTGTGGCCGATGATGCGCACGTCGGCATTGGGGTTGTTGCGCAGGCCTTCGGCAAAGCGATCCAGGATGGGGCGGAAGCTGGGCTGGATGTCCGAGCGGTTGGTGGCGAACGAGATGTCGCTGGGGATGTCGAGCTTGAGCTGGTTGTCCGCCGTCTGCGTCACCGTGACGCCCGTGCCCTGCGTGGCGGCCTGCATCTCCTGCTTCTGCTTTTCCATGTGCTGCGACCAGATGTAGGTACCCAGGGCGCCCACGCCCGCGCCGATCACGGCGCCCGTGCCCGCGCGGCCTCCGGTCATGGCGCCGATGGCGGCGCCGCCCAGGGCGCCCGCGCCCGCGCCAATGGCCGTACGGCGCTGGGTGTCGCTCATGTCGGCGCAGCCGGTGGCCAGCATGGCGACCGCGACGGTGCCGATGAGAAGGGGTTTGCGCATGGGTCGCTCCTTGTGTTCAGTGGATGGGTACTCCGCACAGCGTAGCCAGCGCCGCGGGCGTGGTCTGTAGGACGCGGTCCCAGCCGGAAGCGGGCATCGTGAACAACTGTCGATAGGCGCCAGGCGCTCATTCGTCCTTGTCGGCGGGCGGCGGCAGCTCGCCGCGCTTGCGGCCCGAGAACATGGTCCACCAGAGAATTCCCACAAAGATCAGCAGCGCCACCAGCGCCTCAAGCAAAATCAGCACCATGAATGTTCGTCTCCCGCGCCTGGTCTGGATGGCGCTGATTGTAGGAATGCTGGCGGCCTGCTCCACGCCGGTGCCCATGGCGCCGTCCACGGCGCCCACGGCGCGGCCCGGGCCCACCGGGCCGGTGGCCGTGCCCGGCACGCTCAGCCAGTCCAAGAGCCGCTGGGTGCCAGTGGCCTGGAACGAACTGCCGGGCTTCGAGGGCGACGCGCTGCACGAGGCCTGGAACGCCTGGCTGCGCAGCTGCGAGCGCCCTGCGCCGGCCTTTGCGCCGCTGTGCGGCGACGTGCGCCGCCTGACCATCGCCTCGCCCGAGGAGCAGCGCGAATGGATGATGCAGCGCTTGCAGCCCTACCGCATCGAGTCGCTCGACGGCGGTGCCGACGGCCTGCTCACGGGCTATTTCGAGCCCTACCTGGACGCCGCGCGCCAGCCGGGCAACGGGTTCGTCGTGCCCCTGTACGCGCCTCCGGCGGATCTGGCGGCGCGCAGGCCCTGGTACACGCGCCAGCAGATCGAGACCCTGCCGCAGGCGCAGGCCGCCCTGGCCGGCCGCGCCATTGCCTGGGTGCGCGACCCCGTGCAGGCCATGGTGCTGCACATCCAGGGCTCGGGCCGGCTGCGCCTGCAGGAGGCCGACGGCAGCCAGCGCCTGGTGCGCCTGGCGTTCGCCGGCACCAACGACCAGCCCTACAGGAGCGTGGGCAAGTGGCTGCTGGACCAGGGCCTGGTGCGCGACGCCACCTGGCCCGGCATCAGCGCCTGGGTGACGCAGAACCCCCAGCGCGTCAACGAGATGCTGTGGTCCAACCCGCGCTACGTGTTCTTCCGCGAGGAGCCGCTCGACGCCCTGGACGCCGCCTTCGGCCCCAAGGGCGCGCAGGGCGTTCCGCTCACGCCGGGGCGCTCGATCGCCGTGGACCGCCAGAGCATTCCCTACGGCACGCCCGTGTGGCTGTCCTCCAGCGGCCCCACGGCCCAGCTGTCGCGCCTGGTGCTGGCGCAGGACACGGGCAGCGCCATCCTGGGCGCGGTGCGCGCCGACTATTTCACGGGCTGGGGCCAGGAGGCGGGCGACATGGCCGGGCGCCTGAAGCAAAGCCTGCGCCTGTGGGCGCTGTGGCCGAAATATGGGACAACCCCCTGAGCTTCAGCGGGCCGATGCCACCAGGTCCTGGCATTGTCTGCGGCGCCAGACCGTGTCGCGCACGGCCGTGCCTGCGGTGTCGAACACCACCTTGTACTGGCACACCAGGTAGTTGGTCGACTGCGGCATCAGGAACTTGAAGTTGTAATCCCACTCCTTGCCGCGCGGGCCGGCCTGCTCCTGCAGCGGCTGGCCCAGTGCCTCCCGCACCTGCTTGGGCGTCAGGCCGGCGGTGACCTGGCGAAAACCCGCGGGCTGGGTCACCACGCCGTCGCGCAGGAACGGTTCCTTGAAATCGGGGCGGCGTGCCGAGACGTCGTTGAAGTCCAGTCCGTTCGGATTGCTGGCCTGGTCGACAGGGTTGTGGTGTCCGGTATTGACGCAGCCGGCCAGCAGAAGGGCTGCCGCGACCAGGGCAGGGAAGGGAAGGGGACGGATCGTTTTCATGGCATTTGTCCTCGTGGAGGGATGTGAAAGCGTGTGTGTGTGTTTCAGCGTTCGCGCAGGGCTTCGCGAGCGCGGTTGAGCGGCTTGGTCAGGTAATCCCACACGCTCTTGCGGCCGGTGCGGATGTCGGCCGTGGTGATCATGCCCGGTACGATGGGAAAGCGCGTGCCCGCCTTGTTCACCAGGGCGTCGGCGGTCGTGCGTACGAATACGGGGTAGTAGACGATCTCGGGCTTGACTTCGTCGCGCAGGGTGTCCGGCGCGATGGTCAGCACTTCGCCCTCCAGCCCGCCGTAGATGGCGTAGTCATAGGCGGTCACCTTCACCAGCGCCTTCTGGCCTGGATGGATGAAGGCAATGTCGCGCGGCGAGATGCGCGTTTCCACGACGAGCTGGTCGTCCAGCGGCACCAGCGTCATCACCGAGCCGTTGGGCGGCACCACGCCGCCGAGGGTTGTGACGTCCACCTTTTTGACGATGCCGCGCACGGGCGACTGCAGCGTCAGGCGCTCCAGGCTGTCCGTGCGGCCGCGCACCACGGACGACAGGGACTTGACCTCCGCATCGGCCTTGGCCAACTCTTCGCGGCTGCGCACCATGTAGCTGGCACGCGCCTCGCCGATCTTGAGTTCGAGGTCTGCTCCCTGGCGCTGCAAACGAATCAGCTCCACGTTACTGGCTGCGCCGCTGGCCACCAGCGAGCGGGTGATCTCCAGCTCGCGCCGCACGAGCCCCAGCGCCTGGTTCAGGCCGCTCAGGGTCTCGTTCAGACTCGCGCGCCTGGAGCGGAACAGCGCCTGCTCCGACTGCCTGAGCTGAGACCAGCCGTCGAGCTCGCTGGGAAAGGCGATGGCGCTTTGCCCATCGACTTCGGCGCGCAGGCGCGCGCTGCTGGCCAGGGCAGCGCGGTAGCGCGCAGCGGTTTCCTCCACGTTGGACTGGCTGCGCGTCGGGTCGAGCTGGGCCAGCACCTGGCCCTTCTCGACGATCTGGCCTTCGCGCACGCGCAGTTCGGCCAGGATGCCGCCTTCGAGCGACTGGATGTGCTGCTCGCGCGAGCTGGGGATCACCTTGCCCGTGCCACTGGACACTTCGTCGATCTCGAAGAACCAGGCCCAGGCCAGGAAGGCCAGCAGGAAAGCGGTGATCCACCATACGACGCGGCCGGAACGGGTGGCGTGCACTTCGTCGATGTCGTCCAGGTTCTGCAGGGATGCGCCGGCCGTCGCTTGGGGAAATGCCATGCTGCCGCTCATGGCTGTTCTCCCGCGCCCTGCAGTTCGGGCGCGTCCTTGCGCGGGTGGTGCACCTGCACCCGCTGCAGGCCGGGCACGGGCTGCGCCGCCGCGGGACTGCCCGGTCCTGAGCGCAGCCGGGCCAGCACTTCGTCGCGCGGGCCGTCCATCACGATGCTGCTGCCATCGACCACGATGACGCGCTCCACGGCGTCCAGCACTGCCGGCCGGTGCGTCGCCACCACCAGGGTGCGGCCCATGGCCAGCTGCCGCAGGCGGTCGATCACCTCGCGCTCGGCCACCTCGTCCAACGCGGCCGTGGGTTCGTCCAGCAACAGCACGCGCGGTTCGCGCAGCAACAGGCGCGCCAGCAGCAGGCTCTGGCGCTGTCCGCCGGACAGGCCAAGCCCGCCTTCGAGTACTGGATGATCCAGTCCCAAGGGCAGGCGGCGCACGTAAGCCCAGGCGCCGGCAGCATGCAGCGCAGCCAGCAGCTGCTCGTCGCTGGCGTGCGGGGCGCCCAGCATCAGGTTTTCGCGCAGCGAGCCATGGAAGAGGCGCGCGTTCTGCGTCAGCAGGCCCACGTCGCGGCGCACGTCGGCCGGATCTATGTGCGCGAGCGACACGCCATCGAGCAGCACCGTGCCCGCGCGCGGCTCCATCAGGCCGGAGAGTGCCTGCAGCAGCGTGGACTTGCCCGCGCCGTTGCGTCCTAGCACGGCGATGCGCTCGCCGGTACTGATTTTCAGCGCCGGCACCTTCAGCGCCGCGGTCTGGCCGTCATGGCTGAACATCGTATCGCGCAGCTCGTACTCGCCCTGCAGCGCCGGGCGATGCACGCGTACGTCATCCGGTGCGTGGTCCACCGGCAGGTGCATGAGCTGGTCCAGCGCCTGGCCGGCCACTTTGGCCTGTTGCCAGCGGTTGAGTACCTGCGTCACGCCCGCAAGCGGCGCCAGCATGCGGCTGATGAGGATGCTGGCGGCCACCAGCACGCCGGTGCTCATCTCGCCCGTGATCACTTGCGGCACGCCGGCGAAGATGACGACCGCGAACGCCGCGCCTTGCACGGTCTGCGTCCAGTTGTTCAGGTTGTTGAGAAGGGCACGCATCTTCAGCCCCGACTCGGCGCTCACGGCGTTGTAGTGGTTCCATTGGTTCTGAAAGCGCGGCTCGGCTTGCAGCAGCTTGATGTCCTCGACGCCCTGCACGGCCTCCACGAGCATGGCGTTGCGCAGCGAGGCCTCGCGCATGTTCTCCTGGGCCAGCGCGCGCAGCCGGGGCTGCGCCGCCAGGCTGGGCAGCAGCAGCAGCGCGAAGGCCGTCAGCGGCACCCACACCAGCGGGCCGGCGATGAGCCAGAACACCACGCAAAACAGCAGGAAGAAGGGCACGTCCGCCGCCGCCGTGATGGTGGTGGAGGTGAGCATCTCGCGCACCGGCTCGAGCTCGCGCACCTGCGAGATGAAGCTGCCGGTCGAGCGCGGCCGCGCGCTGTTGCGCACCCGCAGCGCGTGGCCGAACACGCGGTCGGAGACGCGCAGGTCCGCCCGCTTTCCCAGCAGGTCGGTGATGCGCATGCGCGCGTCGCGCATCACCCAGGCGAACGCGACGGACAGCAGCACGCCGCCGAACAGCACGTACAGCGTGGGCATGGATTGCGCGGGCACCACGCGGTCGTACACCTGCATGGAGAACAGCACGCCCGCGAGCGCCATCAGGTTGGTGACGAAGGACGCTGCCAGGATGTGCCAGTAGGGCCGCGGATCGGCCAGCACCAGGCGGCGCAGCCAGTGCTTTTCCACCGGGCGGATGTAATCGTCCACCCGCGAGTCGGGCGCCGACTGGATGGGGCGGAGCACCGCCATGGCCTGCACCCGGGGCTGCAGCGCATCGGCGCTGCACGGGGTCTCGGCGCCGCCGTCGCCGCACAGGAGCAGGCGCAGCCCGTCCGTAGTCAGGGCCGTGATGACCGCCACCTGGCCGCCTTCGAGCTGCACCGCGACCGGAAGGCGCCAGGGGCTCAGCCCATCGAGCCGCGGCCGCACCATGTGCAGCGTGAGGCCTGCCTGCCGGGCCATCAGGCGTGCCTGATCCTCGATGGGCATGCGCTCGTTCCATTGGGCGGCCACGCGGATGTGCTCGGGCGATGCATCCAGGTGGTAGTGGGCCGCCACGGCCAGCACGGCTTCGCGCCAGCCGGCCAGTAGGGTGCGCATGGCTTCGTCGGCCCTGGCGGTGCGCGCGGGCGCGGCCTTGGCCGCGGTGAATCCGGTGGATCCGGAAGGTGCCTGCGTCATCGTGCGCTCCAGCCGGTGGTGGCGGAGGCGTCCTGTGCCTCCTCCAGCCCGAAGGCGCTGCGCAGCCGGTCGGTGTTGTAGAGACAAAGAGTGCCCAGCCGGTATTGCTCGTGCAGGCTCTCGGCCTGCTCGAACCGGGCCGCGTGGTATTCCTGCTCGGAGTTGAGCAGATCGAGCAGCGAGCGCGTACCCAGTTGCAGATACTGCTGCAGGTACAGGTCCCGCGTGGTGTGGATGCTCTCCACCCGCGCGGCCAGCGCCGGGTCGCGCCGCGTATAGCTGTGCGCCAGGGACTGCGCATCGTCCAGGCTCTGGCGCGCGGCCTGCCGGGCCTGCTCCAGCGCAGCGTCGGCGGCGCCTAGCGCATAGCCGGCCGCGCGTTCGCGCGCGTCGCCCCCGCCGCCCTCGTACAGCGGCATCGAGAAATTCAGCGCCACGACCGTATTGGTGCCGCTGCCGTTCGCCAGATGAGAGCGGCCGGACAGCGCACGGCTGGCCGTCCCGTCGAGCGACAGTGTGGGCAGCCGCCGTGCGCGTGCTCCGCGCACCTGGGCGTCGGCTTCTTCGCGCCGGGCATCGGCCAGCCGCACGGCTGGCGTGGCGGGCGCGGCGGCGCCGGGGCTGCAGGCCTGGGCCAGCCAGGCCGGCGGGTCGCCCGCGATGCCGTCGGCGCCCGGGCTGCCGACCAGGTTCTTCAGGTTGAGGCGCGCGCGCGAGGCCAGCGCATCGGCTCCCAGCACCTGCACCCGCGCGGCCTCCACCCGGGCCTGCGCCTGCGCCACGTCGGAGCGCGTGCCGGCGCCCTTGCGCTCGCGCTCCATCACCAGCTCTGTCAGCGCCTGCACGCCGTCGAGCTGGTCGCGCGCGATCCGGCTCAGCGCTTCCTGGCGGTGCACCTCCACCCAGCTCTGCGCGGTGTCGCGCGCAATGTCGTCGATCGACTGCTGGGCCTGCGCCCGCGTGGCGCGCGTGGCCGCCTCGGCCTCGTCCACCAGGCTGGCCACCTTGCCGAAGTCGTACAGCACCTGCGAAACGCCCAGCGTACCCGTCTGCACGCGCCTGGAGTCGTAGGAAGCGATGTTGTTGTTGCCGAACTGAGCGCCGATGCCGGTCCGCACCTGCGGCAGATAGCCCGAGCGCGCCACGGCGATGCCCTCATTCGCCTGCAGAAGCTGCTGCGCGGTATTGCGTACGCTGGGGTGCCAGCGGGCGGCCGCGCGCACGGCTTCGTCCAGGCCCAAGGGGCCGGTGGCGGCCGGCTGCGCCTGCGCCGTGCCCGCCCACAGCATCAGGCCGAGACAGATGGCTACCGCAGCCTGGTGGCGGCGCGGCCGGCCCATGTGGCGATGGGGGTCGGCGGTCAAAGGGTCGAGGCAAGAGAGAGAGGCGCCTTTTCGGCCGCGCATGCCGCGAAGCCGGAAGGAGCCCTGGCCGACCGGGTGTGGACTAGTAGTGGGAAACGGCGATGTGTTCATCGATCAGTACCTTCACCAAGCTGGCTCCCGTGCCGCTGGTGTATTCCGTGTAGCCGCCGCTGGATGAGCCCACCGCCCAACCGCTGCCCAGGGACACGCTGTCCTGGTCATCGCCCAGAATGGTCAGCGTGCGGTCGGCGCTCGTCATGTTGAATACGTCCTGCCACGTCAGGTTCGTGACACTGTTGCCGCCCGCGATCGACAGGTCGAGCTTCTCGATGTTCTTCAGGCCGAGGCCCAGGTCCTCCCCGCTCGCGCTCTCGCCCAGGCGCAGCGCCACCGTGTCCTCGCCGCCCCGGCCATCGATCACCGGCTTGCCGGCGCCGCCCCAGATGATCTGGTCGGCCCCACTCGTGCCCGCAACCTTCGAGACCTGCAGGTCCAGGGTGTCGGTCACGTGCGGCGACTGTGCGCCGCTGCTGCTCTCCACGGTCCACGCGGTCACGTCGATCTGAACGCCGGGCTTCGCCGCATCCTGGTCGACAAGCGCCGACTCGGCCTGCACGAAGCCCAGCTTGTCCAGCTCGGCCTGGGTCAGGCCAGTCAGGGTATGGACGTCGGCAGCCTTGTCGTAGCTCAGGGTGTGGCCCGAGCCTGCGCCGATCTCCAGCAGGCTGTTGCCTACGTAGAACGCCGCGTACTCGCCCAGCCCCTTGAATTGCAGCGTCGTCGTCTCCAGGCTCCCGTCCGCCACGGCGGACACGGCAGCGACCGGGTCCTCCATCTTGGCGTTCAGGTTCAGGTCGATGACGGTGCCCTCCTTGCCGAAGGAGTTGGTGGGCGCGATGCCCAGGCCATCGACCACCGGGGCCACGACCACGGGTGCCAGCGGGGTGGCCTCGAGCAGCTTGTTCGCCAGCGAGGTTTCGCCCGACTCCACCACGAGCTGCAGCCCCGTCAGCGTGCCGCTCCAGTGGGCCGGCGGTAGGATGGACACCGTGGGTAGCGTGCCGTTGGAGGACAGCACCCAGGTGTTGCTGCTGGCGTCGCCCCCCGCGTTGCCGGCCAGCGCACCGTCCACATAGACCAGGAAGCCCACGGGCACGCCCGAGAGCAGGATGGCGTTGACCGTTTCAGAGCCATCGTTGTCGTTCAGCGCCACGCTCAGGCCGGTCAGGGGGATGGCCAGCGCCGGATCGGGCTTGTCCACTTCGCTGCCGGTCCAGGCCGCATTGCCGTCCACGGTCGCGCCGTTGTTGATGATCGAGACCGTCGCCTCATCGCTGCTGTGGCCGGTCACTGTGTTGGCCGCGTTGGCTTCCCGGGTTTGCGCGTAGGCCGTGAAGGAGGCGTCGCCGGGTTGGAGGCTGCCCGCCGGGGGGGTGTAGACCAGGTTGACGCTGCCGCCGCTCGGCCCCACGTTGACAACGTAGTAGTCGCCGTCTGGAACACCCGTCACGCCTGTGACTGCCGTCAGCGCCAGTGCTGTGCCGCCCTGTGACAAGGTGCCGCCCGCGTTGCCTGGAGCATCCACCTGCACGTACAGCTTGCCGTCCACGATCTGGCCATGCGTCCCGTCCTTGGGGTCGCTGACCGTGATGGTTACCGGAATGCTCGCGGTACCTTCGCCCACGTCGGTAGCGCTCACGGTGATCACGGCCTCATCGGTGACAGGCGTCACCGGCACGGGCATGGCCGTCGTTGCCGCCTCGCTTCGTCCGCCAGCGGCCGAGGTGTGCAGGCTGGCGTTGAAGTTGAAGCCTCCCGTGTTGTCGTTGTAGTCTGCCGGTGGCGTGATCGTGATGCCGGACAGAAGACTGTCCAGTGCGGCTTGCCCGTTTCCGTCCATCACCGTCACGCTGGCAGTCCAGGTGGGCACGCCATTGACCGAGGTCAGCACCATGCCGCTGACGCCCGTGCCCGGGGGCAGGTCGGTCAGCGTGACCGTCAGGGTGTTGGGCTGGCCGGGCTCCTGGATCGTGACCCTGCCATCGAGCACGTCCGACAGATGGAAAGGCGTGTCCTCGGTCCCCTTCGCATTGTTGTAGACCCATTCGTCGATGGTGGGCGGGTTGAAGCCGGGGCCCTGCGCCAGGTCGATCGTCAGGTGCCAGGTGACCGAATCCGTCTCGACGGCGGTGCCCGGGTCGGCCTGGTTGCCGTTGTCCTGTGCCTGGACCGTCATCGTGATCGGATGGTCGACCAGGCTGCCCGTCCCCGCGTTCGATCCGACGATGAATTCGACCGGCAGATCGAGGCCGGCCGCTCCAATAGCCTTCGCACCGGCCCCGTCGTACACCAGCACCCAGGTGTTGGCGTCTGTCTGCGCGCCGTTCACCACCGTCACGCCTGCTGGCACGCCATCGATCAGCACGCGGATGACATGTTCGCTGCCGTCGGTGTCGGCCGAATCGACGTGCAGGTTCACGGTGACCACCGCGCCCGGCACTGTCACGGTCGCCGTGTCGGGGTCGGCGTCATCGCCCGTGTGCCCGTTGCCGGTCACAGTCGAATTCGTGCCGCTGATGGCGGTGATGTGCAGATCGACCGGATCGGTCACTGCCGTGGCCGCGATATCGAAGGTACCGCTCCCGATCACCACGTCGGCTGGTCCCGTCGGCGTGCTGCCACGGTGGTCGTCGATGACCTCGTAGCGGAAGTTGAAGCTGCCAAGGTCGCCGTCCAGGTTTGCACTGCCCTGGACCTGCAGGCTGGGCACGTCTGCCGCGGCGATTTCGACATATGCGACGCCACCGATGGTCGTCGTCGGCAGGCTGCTCAGCGCGGTCGCGTTCAGGTAGAGCGTGTAGTCCGCGGTGCTCACCTGGTCGGCCTGGATCCAGACCTTGCCCAGGCGCTCGTCGGTGTCGCCGTTCGCATGCACCACGCCCAGGCCCAGCGGGGCGCGGATGTCTTCCACCAGCGCGGCGGACGTGTTGGCCTGGCCCTCGGCCGAAGGCGTCACCGTGAAGCCCACCGGCGTCATGGTGCCCGTGTGGGAGTCGCCGTCGTTCTCCGTCGTGACGCCCGCCGCCTGGAAAACCGCCGTGCCGCTGTAGTTCGCGGGCACCTTGACCTCCACGTTGGCCATCTGGCTCACCGGCACGGTCCAGACGCGTTCCGTGCCCGCGCCGCTGGCTACCAGCGTGGCGCCGGTGAGCGTGAAGCCCTCGGCCAGCCCAGTGATGCGCACGCTCACGGTTTCGGAGCCATCGCTGTTGTCGGGCGAAGTGACGCTGGCCACGAGGTCCGAGAGCTTGACGGCTGTCGTGGTGCTATCCAGCGACGCCTCGGAGTAGGTTTGCGCCGCCGCGAGCGTCACCACCGGCGTGTCCGCAACGCCCTTCACGCTCACTTCGATATCGCGTGTCGGGGTGGACGTCGACACATCGCTGCCATCCACCGAGACGGCGGAGACATGCAGCGTGAAGTCGGTGTTGCTGTCCGGCGGGGGTGTGATCGTCAGCGGCTTGGTGTTGTCGAAGCCCATGATCGTTGCCACGCCGCCCGTGACGGTCACGGGTGCGCCGTCGTAGGTGAGCACCGCGCCAGCAGGAATGCCCGTAATGGTGAGGTCGATCCTCTCCGACGGATCGGAGCTGGTGGCCTTGATGGCCAGCGGGATCTGCGTATCTTCCAGGCCGCTGGGATGGCCGTTGAGCGCCAGGGTCACGTCATCGACGACCGGGTCGATCTGGATGATGGTCAGCAGGGCGTTGCCGGAGAACTGAACGTCGACCACGCCCGCAACGCTGGCGCCCGGCGGGTTCGCCAGGCTACCCGTTTCCGCATCGTCGTCATAGTCCACCGTGGCGGCCTGCACCGTCACGGTGAGGGTGCCCGCGACGTCCGGCGGCGCCTTGATCTGCAGTGTGCCGAGGTACTGTGGTGGCACCAAGACCGGATCGCCATGGAAGACAACTTCCTTCCAGCCGCTGCCGTCGTTGTAGCGGAACACGGTGCCGATGACCGAGTCGCCCGGGCTTGCGCCGTCCAATGCTGGCGTCAGCGCCGCGTAGGTGAACTCGTCGGCGTCCTCGTTGCTCCAGTGCGAGTTCAGTTCCGCAAAGCCGCCGCCAGTGTTCGTGGCATCCGTGAAGTCGGTGCCCAGAGCGAACCATTGGTCTTCCTTGCCCAGCTGGCCGGTGTAGACATGGCCGTCGTTCATGGTCACGTCGTTGCCGGAAGCCCCGTCCGTGTCGCTGTCCGTGCGCTCGGCTACTGGCCTGACGGTGATCTGCAGGGTCGGCGTGCTGGTGTGGGAAGACACCACGCCTGCCGTGTCGGTGTCGGTGGTCACGACCGTCAGGGGGATGGACGCATCCTGACTGCTGTGCGCGGGCGGCCGGATGGTGAAGCCATCGAGCACGGCTTCGCGCGCCGCCTCGTTCAGCGTGCTGTCGAAGCTGATGGTGTAGGTGCCGCTGGCGCCGTCGCCCGCGATGCTCCAGCCTGCGCTCGCCGCCGGCGCGGTGAAGACCCAGCCAGCCGGCACCGTGAACGATACGGAGTCGATGACTTCCGAGCCTGTGCCCGTATCGGTCACCCGCACACCCGCCAGGAAGTGCACTTCCGTGTCCTCGTCCGCGATGACGGGGTTGGCCGCCACGTCGCCTGCGACGGGGGTGACGCGCAGGCTCAGCGTGACCGCGTTGTTCGTCGTGTCGGCCTCGGCCACGCCGCTCGCGTTGTTGCCGCCGGTCGGGGTTCCGGTCGAGGCGCTGGTCCACCCATCGCCATCACGGTCCTGTGCGTGGATCGTGACGATGATGCCGTTCAGGTCGCCGCTGAAATCCCTGGCGCCGCCGATCTGGACATCCGGCAAGGCGTTCCCGTAGCCACCGTTGGGGAAATTGATGGCCGCGCTGGTCGCGCCGGCAGCCACCGTGACGCCGTTGACCTGGATCGCCTCGCCCGAGTTGTTGGTGATGGTGATCCAGTGCCGCTCGGAGCCGTCCATGTCCGCGTAGGCCGCCTGCAGCAGGCCCTTGATGTTGACGGCCGTGTCTTCCTCGAGCGTGAGCGTGGCCGCCGTGTCGCCGGCGTAGAGCACGCCATCGAGGTAGGCCACACCGCTTGTCACCGAGGTGTCGAACTTCAGCTCGGCGTCGTCCGTCACGGCCCGGACGGATACGCCGACGTAGCTGGTGGTGGACGCGCTGACCGGAGCCGACAGGGTGTTGCCGCTGTCGTCCACCTCGTGGCTGTCGGCCTGCACGCCCACGCGGAAGTTCTCGTGGCGGTTCGTGCCCGGCGTGGCCATGATGGCCTCGTACTGCGCCTGCGTCAGGTAGTTGATCTGGCCGGTCGCGAGGCTGCCGATGTTGCTCGCATGCAGACCGGTGTCGGGCGTGGTGCCGCCCGTCACGATGACGATCTGATAGGTGTTGCCGCCCGTCGCCGTGGGCACCAGCGCCGTGCTGCCCGTGCTCAACTCGACGGTGCCCGGCGGGTTGCCGCCACTGGCGCCCTCCACCGTGAGCGTGATCACGCCCAGGCGCTCGCCGTGGTCGCCAGGGGTGGTGCTGCCGTTCTGGTCGTTGCCGTCTGTGATGACGGGCTTGGTCAGGCCCAGCGGCACGGGCGTGTCTTCGTCCGTGCCCACGGTCCGGTTGCCGCCCAGGTCCGGTGCATCCGCCACCGGCGTCACGGTGACGTCGACCGTGCGGGTCGTGATCGTGCCGTCGTCGTTCGTGATGGAGTAAGTGAAGCTGTCGGAGCCGCTGTAGTCGGGGTCGGGAATGTAGGTGACCCGGCCGTCCGCATCCACCGAAGCGGTGCCGTGCTGCGCGAGCGTGCCTATGGTGACGTTGGCGTCCGCCGTGGTGTTGAAGCTGTTGCTGGCGTGGGCCGCCGTGCTGTCCTCGGCTACCGTCAGGGGCTGGTTGCCGGTCGGCAGGGCGTCGTCCCATACGGTCGCGGTGAGGGTCTTGCCGGCCGTGTCGCCGTCGCCGTCGGTGACGGTGAAGCCGATGGGCAGGTCCAGCTTGTCCGCGGTGCCATGGTCGAGTGCCCTGCCCAGTGTGAAGGTGTAGTCTGTGCCGGCGGCGTTGATGGTGGCGGTGAAGACCATGGCGCCGCCGGCCGTGGCCGTCAGCGTCTTGCCGTCAGGGCTGATGGCGTAGCTCAGCGGCGTACCGAAGGACTTCAGGCCCAGGGCGTCCAGCGCCGTCTGCGCGGCGTCGAAGCGGACGTCGGAATCCGTGCCCGCGCCGCCGGCATCGCCGTTGAGGTGGATGGCCAGCGAGCCGGTCTGGGCCAGTGCGCCGGCATCCGGGGCGCTGCCGTTGGACAGATTCGACTCCCGCAACTGCACGCCGTCCGGCAAGTCGATGCTGGGGCCGTCGTCGGTGAAGACGATTCTGCCGCCCAGGTCCAGGTCCTTGGATTGGGAGGCGCTGTCGCCATCGCCGTCGGTGACGGTGGCCGTGCCGCGCAAGGTGATCCGGTCCGCCAGCAGGTCCAGGGTTTCGCTGGCGCTGGCCGTACTCGGGTGGTCGATGGGCTTGCTCTGCACCAGCGTCAACACGCCGTCCGTGTTCACGCTCAGCGCGAAGACCGTCTCGCCGCCGGCCGTGCCGACCACCTGGCCGCCGGCCAGGGTCAGTGTGACAGGCTGGCCACCGCTCGTGAGGCCGGAGTTGGCGTTGCTGACGAGCAGTTCGTACCCCCAGACCAAGCCGTTCGCCGCCGCAAGGCCATCGGCGCCGGGTTTGTTCGTCTGAGTGAACGCGCCCGAGAAGTCGGCCGTGGCCGTGCTGGTGCCGGTGCCGATGGTCTGGTGGTCGTACACCATGAGGTTGCGGGCGACCGAAGGATCAACGGCGACCGTCACCTGGGGTGTGTCATCGAAGATGGTGACGGTGACGGTGTTGCCGGCCGTCGTGTTGCCGTTGCCGTCCTCGGTGGTGAAGGTGAAGCTGTTGGTTTCGGCGCCTGGCCCGTCGGTGGTGGGTGAGGTCAGCGTGAAGGTGTATTTCCACGTGCCGCCGTCGTCGAAGATCGTCCAGCTGCCATTGGGCGTGGTGCCCGAGAGCGTGCCGCTGGGAGTCCAGCCCGCAGGCAGGTTCAGGTTTCCGGTGACTTCGTTGCCGTTTCCGGGGTCGTTGCCGTTGGTCAGGCCTTTTTCGTCCACCGTGCCGGTGGCCGTCAGGCCCGTGGGGCCGGTCACGTCGGCCACGTCGATGGCCAGCGTGGCGGTGATCAGGTCGCCGTCGCCGTCCTTGACGGTATAGGTGAAGACGTCCTGCGCATTGGCGCTTGTGCTGTCAGGCCGTGCCACATATTCATAGGTGCCGTTGGCGTGCAATGTCAGCGTGCCGTAGTCACCCACGATGACGACAGAGCCACTGCTCACGTTCTCGGTCGCGCCGCCGCCGCTGCCCTTGACCGCGCCGACCACGCCGCCGCCGCTGGCCCAGCCATCGGCGCCTGCCTTGTCGTTGCCCAATACACCGTTGGCCATATCGGTAACGCTCAGGGTGCCGCCCTCGGTCACGCTGCCGCCGTCGTTCCCGGCGGCGGGGGTGTCGTCGACGATGCGCACGACGATGTTGCCGCTGGACGGGTCGCCGTCCATGTCGGTCAGGAGGATCGCTATGGCGTCGTCCAGGCCATCGGCGCCGGCCTGTGTGTGCGTTTCGTCCGCCAGCAGGGAGTAGCTGTAGTCGACCGTGCCCTGGCCCGTGGCCGGGTCGTAGGTGTAGCTGGTAATGGTCAGCGTGTTGCCCAGCGGCGTGGTGACGGTCACCGGCAGCGTGGCGCCCACGATGTCGGTGCCGCCCACGAGCAGGCTCTGCACGCCGTCGGGCGAACTGAAGGTGAAGCGGCCCGTGGTGCTTTCGGCCGCCGAGGCCGCATCGCTGCCGACGGGGTTGGTGGCGTCGCCCAGCGCCTTCTCGTACACGACGGCGCCGACGCTGCCGAGCGCGGGATCGGGGCTGAGATCGACGCCGGGGTGATCGGCTGGATCGGCCGGCGTCACCGTGATGCCCGGGGTGCCGTCCGGGATGCCGACGGTCAGCCTGGCCGTGGACTTGTCGCCGTCGGCATCGGTGAGGGTGTATTCGAAGACGTCGCTCACGCCGCCCGGCGAGCCGGGCGCGCGGGTGTAGGTGTAGCCGCCATCGTCATGGATCTCCAGCGTGCCGTACTGGCCCTGGATGGTCAGCGTGCCGGTGCCGCTGGGCGCGTTGCCCGGCACGTTGACGCTGCTGATGCCCGTGACCGTGGCGCCGCCATCGGCGCCGGCGGTGTCGGCGCCGCCCGTGCCAGTGCCCGTGGCGATGCTGCCGGCGATGACGTTGCCGGCGGCCGAACCGCCTGTCGTGGCGGTGACGGCATCGTCCACCGCGAGGGGCGCGTCGTCGATGATGTTGATCTGCAGCAGGCCGCCGGTAGTGGTTCCGCCGCCCTCGTCCTCGATGGAGACCGGGACCTCATCGATGAAGTTGTCCGGGTTGCCTGGCGTGTTGGCCGGGGGCGTGGTCAGCTTGTATTCGTAGTGGACCGTGCCGCCCGTGGACACGCCGTTGAAGTCGGTGCCGTTCGGCGTGTAGCCGGTGATGGTGAGTTCGCCGTGCGGGGTCGTGATGACCACGGGCGTGGTGCCCGCGTTTTGCAGGTCGGCCAGCGGGATGGTCGTGCCCCCGATGGTGATGGACTTCACGCCGTCGCCGGCCGCGATGGTGATGGTGCCGGTGGCCGTGGGCGAGCCGCCGCCACTGCCGCTGCCGCCGGCCAGGCCCGATTCGTAGACCGTGGCGTGGCCCTGCTCGATGAGTGTGGCGCCGCCGCCGTTGCCGTCGGCCGGGGCGATGACGGGCGGGGCGTCGGGCATGACCGTGATGTTGACCGTCGCCTTGTCGGTATCGCCGTCGCCGTCCTCGACTTCGTAGTCGAAGCTGACGGGGCCGTTGTAGTTGGGCGCGGGCACGAAGGTGATCTTGCCGCCGGCGTCGATCTCGACCTTGCCGATGACGGTGCCCGTGGGCGTGCCGTCGTCGGTGATGTCGATGCTTTGCGCCGTGCCGGGCGTGAGCGGCGTGCCGTTGATGTGGGTGACGTGCAGGCCGCCATCGGGGGCGCTGTCGTTGCCGAGCAGGTTCAGCGCCAGGGGCGTGTCTTCCGGCACCGTGTAGCTGTCGTCTCCGGCCACCACCGGATCGTTGGCCGGCGTGACCGTGATGGTCACGGTGCTCGTGGTGGTACCGCCATGGCCATCGTCCACGATGACGGTGAAGCTGTCGTCGCCGTGGTAGTCGGGGTTCGGGGTATAGGTGTAGGTGCCGTCGGGGTTGACCACCACCGAGCCATGGCTGGGCGGAGAGCCGGCGGTGTAGGTCAGGGCATCGCCATCGGGGTCGCTACCGACGACCCGGCCATTGACGGAGTGGTCTTCGTCGACGGTGTGCCTGTAGGACGGTGCTTCTGGCGGCTGGTTGCCACTGCTACCACCACCGTTGCCACCGCCGCCGCCATCATCGCCACCACCACCGCTGTTGCCACCACCGCTGTTGCCACCACCGCTGTTGCCACCACCGCTGTTGCCACCACCGCTGCCGCTGCCGCCATCGCCACCACCGCCTGCGGCAGCCCCCAGTCCCAGGGCACTCAATCCAGCCAGCAGCCAGAACGGCATCGGCATCTCGTCGTTCCATTCGACCTCAGTGAAGTGAAACTCGGTCCACGGACCATGGTACTGTCCCCACCAGAGAACCCCTGCGTCGTCCTCGAGCACCAGGTCGTTGCGGCCGTCATCGGGGTAGGAGGTGAAGAAGTGGCGCACGACCATCTCCTGTCCGTCGTGCAGCACGAGGACCAGGTCGTCCCCGCGGCGCTCGAACCTGGCTATTTTCTCGGGCGCGATCTTCAGGGAAATGATGGACGGGCGGTCGAGGGCGAGGGTTTCGTTGCCATCGGCGCTGCGTGCGATGCCGCCTGACTTGTAGACTGCTTCCATGCGCTGTTGCCTTTGATCCATGGTTCAAGTTTCCGGGAAGTAGGTGGAAAGAGAGATATAGCCAGTGCGACCTGGACACGATGTGCGCACGCCACAACAGCGCGCGGCATTTGCCTGCGGCGCGGGTTTGAAGTTATTGCTGGGCTTTGCTGCCGCACAGCAGAGCCACATTGCAATAGTGGCCCGTGCGGCTAGCACCGCCGCGTCACCAGATCGGGTAGTCAAGGCCGCTTCCGGCAGATCTTGGATCGCAAGATGATTTTGTGCCGATTACTAGCTACTGATTAACCAAGTGACGAGAAGACATTCTGGCAAAGACCCACGTATCTTTTCCGGATATTGGGCCTGGTTAATCAGATTTAACAATTGGCGGGATATCGCCAGGGCCGGGCGGCCCTTTATCAATGAGGTGGTCTCAGGCCGCTCATTCCTCTTCCACCACGTAGCGCGACACCACGGGCGGCGTGTCGCCGATATGGAAGGCGTTCTTGCGGTCGCGCAGCGCCACGTCGGAGGCGGTCACGCGGTCGAAGCGGCGCAGGTGCTCGGTCCACGATTCATCCACGATGCGCTCCACGTAGCGGCGCGGGTCGGCGATGTCGTGCTGCAGCTCCCAGCTCAGAGCGCCCTGGCGGATGCGCGCGCGGCGGCTCTCCTGCATGACGGCGCGGAACTCGGCCGCGCGCGCCGGGTGGATCAGGTACTCGACGCTCGTGACCAGGCGCAGGCCCGCGGCCGGAGGGTTCTCGGCCTGGGGGATCTTGAAGGCGTGCGAGGGGCTCAGGTCTTCCTCGCCGTGGCGGTTGCTCACCAGGCGCTGCACCAGGGCCATGACCGCCACGCCGGTCGCGGCGGCCAGCGCCAGGCTGACGTGCACGGTGGTCAGCGCCGCCACCTGGCCCCACAGCGCCGCGCCCATGGCCGTGGCGCCCATGATGGCCATCTGCAGGATCGACATGCCGCGTGCGCGCACCCAGTTGGGCAGCGTGAACTGGGCCGCCACCACGAGCACGTTGGCCGTGGTGATCCAGGCCGCGCCCCCGACCACCATGGCCGGCACGGCGACGTAGGCATTGGGCGCGATGGCCACGACCGCGGTGGCCAGGGCATGCAGCAGCATGCCGATGCCCACCAGCCGGTCCGTTGCCATCATCTGGCGCAGGCGCGGCAGGAACATGGCGGCGCCGATCGCGCCCGCTCCCATGGAGGCCAGCAGCAGCGTGAAGGTGCCGGCGCCGCCGCCCTCGAGCTCGCGCGCCACCAGCGGCAGCAGCGCCAGCAGGGACGTGGCATGCAGGAAGAAGACGGAAATGCGCCACATCACGGCGCGCATGGGGGGCGACTCGCGCACGAACTGCAGGCCCACGCGCATGGCGCTGCCCAGGCGCTCGCGCCCCAGCGGGTTGGCCGTGGGCTGGCGCCGCCAGCGCATGATGGTGAAGCCCGCGATCAGCGACAGCGCGGCGTTGAGCACGAACACCCAGGCGCTGCCCGCGCTGGCGATGATGGCGCCGGCCACCAGCGGCCCGATGATGCGCGAGGCGTTCATGGCCACGCCGTTGAGCGCCAGCGCCGCGGGCAGCTGGTGGCGGCCCACGAGTTCGGGCACGATGGCCGAGAACACGGGCCAGCGCATGGCCATGCCTATGCCGTTGGCGAACGTGAGCCCCAGCAGCAGCCAGGCGTTGAGCCCGCCGGCCAGCACGGCCAGGCACAGCACCACGGCCACGGCCGCCACCCAGAACTGCGTGGCCATGAAGTAGCGCCGCCGGTCCAGGATGTCGGCCAGCGCGCCGCTGGGCAGGCCCAGCAGGAACACGGGCAGCGTGGAGGCCGTCTGCACCAGCGCCACCAGCGCGGGCGAGGTGGTCAGCGTGGTCATCAGCCAGGCGGTGGCCACGTCGTTCATCCACATGCAGGTGTTGGCCGTGAGCCAGGTGAACCAGAGCATGCGGAACACCGGCACGGACAGCGGCGCCAGCGGCGATTGCGGCGCGCGCTCGGTGGCGCTGCGCCGCAGATCGGCCGCGGCGGCGGCTTCTGCGGCGTCGGCGATGTCCGAGGTCTGGGTGGCCTGGGTGTCCGGAGCGCTGGAGTCCGGGAGGGTGTCGTCGTGGGCGGGCTGTGGCGGCATGGGGCTGCCTATTGTCGCGGGGATGGGCAGGGCGCGCCAAGCGCCCGCGCGCATTCCTTCAAGGTTCTCGGAAATTCAAGCCAAAATGACCTGGAATCGCCATATGGCATGCGCCAGCAGCTATTTTATCGATAGTAGACACTCAACCCAGGTGAGTCAGCGGCAGTGCCCCGCCGGTCTTGACCTCGCCCAGCGAGAAGCTGGTGTGCATGTCCTTCACGTTGGGCAGGTTCAAGAGCACGGTGCGCGCGAACTGCGAGAAGCTGTCCAGGTCGCGCGCCACCACCTGCAGCTCGAAGGTGCCGGTGCCGCTGATGTAGTGGCAGGAGACGACCTCGGGGATCTTGGCGATGGCCTGCTCCATGGCGCGCGTCAGGTCGCCCGTGCTGCGCTCGGCATCCAGGCGCACGAAGGCCAGCACGCCCAGGCCGATCTTGTGGCGGTCGATCTCGGCGCGGTAGCCGCGGATGAAGCCCGACTCCTCCAGCGCGCGCATGCGGCGCCAGCACGGTGCGGCCGACAGGCCCACGCGCTGGGCCAGCTCGGCATTGGTCAGGCGCGCGTCCTGCTGCAGCTCGCGCAGGATGGCTAGGTCGTATTTGTCGAGTGTTTCCATTTTTCGATTATTTCAAGAAAGATTCTTTCTTGTGGTGGGGTAAATACGGCAAACAAAGCAAACACATATCCATGGGTGGCGCATACACTGCGCGCCAGGGCCCGCGGCTTGCCGGCTGCCGGCCGCTTCGCCGCGCCCACGAGGCCATGCATCGAAAAACACCCACGGAGACAACACCATGAATGCCCCCCTGCCCGAACCTGTGCGCCGCGCGCTGGAGGCGGTCACCCTCGAGGATAAATACACCCTGGGCCAGGGCCGCGCCTTCATGAGCGGCGTGCAGGCCCTGGTGCGCCTGCCCATGCTGCAGCGCCAGCGCGACGCGGCGGCGGGCCTGAACACGGCGGGCTTCATCAGCGGCTACCGCGGCTCGCCGCTGGGCGGCTATGACCAGGCCCTGTGGAGCGCGCGCAAGCACCTGGCGGACAACCACATCGTCTTCCAGCCCGGCGTGAACGAGGAGCTGGGCGCCACGGCCGTGTGGGGCACGCAGCAGCTCGACCTGTACCCGCAAAGCAGGAAGTACGATGGCGTGTTCGGCATCTGGTACGGCAAGGGGCCGGGCGTGGACCGCAGCGGCGACGTGTTCAAGCACGCCAACATGGCCGGCACGGCGCGCCACGGCGGCGTGATCGCCGTGGCGGGCGACGACCACATCAGCAAGAGCAGCACGGCCGCGCACCAGAGCGACCACATCTTCAAGGCCTGCGGCCTGCCGGTGTTCTTCCCGAGCACCGTGCAGGACATCCTGGACATGGGGCTGCACGCCTTCGCCATGAGCCGCTTCTCGGGCCTGTGGTCGGGCATGAAGACGGTGCAGGAGGTGGTGGAGTCCTCCGCCAGCATCTCGGTGGACCCCGGCCGCGTGCAGATCGTGCTGCCCGAGGACTTCCAGATGCCCCCCGGCGGCCTGCACATTCGCTGGCCCGACGCGCCCCTGGAGCAGGAGGCGCGCCTGATGGACTACAAGTGGTACGCCGCCCTGGCCTACGTGCGCGCCAACGGGCTCAACTACAACGTGGTCCAGGGGCCGGATGACCGCTTCGGCCTCATCGCCAGCGGCAAGGCCTTCAACGACATGCGCCAGGCCCTGGTGGACCTGGGCCTGGACGACGGCACCTGCCGCCAGCTGGGCATCCGCGTGCACAAGGTCAACGTGGTCTGGCCGCTGGAGGCGGGCATCACGCGCGACTTCGCGCAGGGCCTGCAGGAGATCCTGGTGGTGGAGGAGAAGCGCCAGGTCATCGAGTACCAGATCAAGGAGCAGCTCTACAACTGGCGCGCCGACGTGCGCCCGGACGTGCTCGGCAAGTTCGACGAGGTCGAGGGCGACCATTCCGGCGGCGAGTGGGGCATGCCCAACCCGAGCCAGAACTGGCTGCTGCGCCCCCAGGCCGACCTGACGCCGGCCATCATCGCCAAGGCCATCGCCAAGCGGCTGAAGAAGCTGGGCGTGCCCGAGGACGTCGTGGCGCGCATGGATGCCCGGCTCTCGGTCATCGAGGCGCGCGAGCGCGGCATGGCCGGGCGCAAGGCCGACACGGGCGAGCGCATGCCCTGGTTCTGCAGCGGCTGCCCGCACAACACCAGCACCCGCGTGCCCGAGGGCAGCCGCGCCGTGGCCGGCATAGGCTGCCACTACATGGCCAACTGGATGCCCGACAGGAACACCAGCACCTTCACCCAGATGGGCGGCGAGGGGGTGACCTGGGTGGGCCAGGCGCCGTTCACCAAGGACAGGCACGTGTTCGCCAACCTGGGCGACGGCACCTACTTCCACAGCGGGCTGCTGGCGATCCGCCAGAGCATCGCCGCGGGCGCCAACATCACCTACAAGATCCTCTACAACGACGCCGTGGCCATGACCGGCGGCCAGCAGGTGGGCGAGCGGCCCGAGGGCCATTCGGTGGCGCAGATCGCTCACAGCCTGCGCGCCGAGGGCGTGGCCAGGCTCGTGGTGGTGACCGACGAGCCGGCCAAGTACCAGGGCCGCACGCACCCGGCCAACGCCGCGCGCGCCGGCCACCCCGAGCTGCTCGACGACCTGCCGCCGGGCGTGCAGGTGTTCCACCGCGACGAGCTCGACCGCATCCAGCGCGAGCTGCGCGACACCCCCGGCTGCACCGCACTGATCTACGACCAGACCTGCGCGACGGAGAAGCGCCGGCGCAGGAAGCGCGGCAAGCTGGCCACGCCCGCCAAAACGGTGGTCATCAACGAACTGGTCTGCGAGGGCTGCGGCGACTGCTCCGTGCAGTCGAACTGCCTGTCGGTGGAGCCCGTGGAGACCGACTTCGGCCGCAAGCGCCGCATCAACCAGAACAGCTGCAACAAGGATTACTCCTGCGTGAAGGGCTTCTGCCCGAGCTTCGTGACCATCGAGGGCGGATCGCTCAGGAAGCCCAGGAAGGAGAAGAAGGGCGACCTCTCCGGCCTGCCGCCCATCCCCGAGCCCGCGCTGCCCGCGCTGGATGCCGCCTGGGGCATCGTCGTGGCCGGCGTGGGCGGCACGGGGGTGATCACCATCGGCTCCCTGCTGGGCATGGCCGCGCACCTGGAGGGCAAGGGCGTGGTCACGCAGGACGCCGCGGGCCTGGCGCAAAAGGGCGGCTCCACCTGGAGCCACGTGCAGATCGCGCGCCGCCCCGAGGACATCCACACCACCAAGGTGGACACGGCCAAGGCCGACCTGGTGATCGGCTGCGACCCCATCGTCGCGGCCAACCCGGCCACGCTGGCCGTCATGCAGCCGGGCCGCAGCTTCGTGGCGCTGAACACGCATGGCACGCCCGCCGCGGCCTTCGTGCACAACCCCGACTGGCGCTTCCCCGCCGAGGGCTGCGAGGCCGCCATCGCCGAGGCCGTGGGCCCCGGCCTGCTGGGCGTGTTCGACGCCGAGCGCGCCGCCACCGAGCTGCTGGGCGACAGCATCTACACCAACCCGCTGATCCTGGGCTACGCCTGGCAGAAGGGCCGCGTGCCGCTCACGCACGCCGCGCTCATGCGCGCCATGGAGCTCAACGGCGTGCAGGTCGAGAACAACCAGGCCGCGTTCGAGTGGGGCCGCCGCTGCGCGCACGACCTGGCCGCCGTGCAGGCGCTCTACCAGGCCGCGCAGGTGATCCAGTTCGTCAAGAAGCCGGGCCTGGCCGAGATGGTGGCCAGGCGCGTCGAATTCCTCACCGGCTACCAGAACGCCGCCTATGCCGCCGAGTACCAGGCCTTCGTGGACAAGGTGCAGGCCGCCGAGGCCGCGCTGGGCCAGGGCACGCGCCTGGCCGAGGCCGTGGCGCGCTACCTGTTCAAGCTCATGGCCTACAAGGACGAGTACGAGGTGGCGCGCCTGCACACCGACCCGGCCTTCACCCAGCGCCTCGAAGGCATGTTCGAGGGCGACTGGCGCATCGTGCACCACCTGGCGCCGCCCACGTTCGCCAAGCACGACGACAAGGGCCAGCTCGTCAAGAAGAGCTACGGCCCGTGGATGCGCAAGGCCATGGGCGTGCTGGCCCGGTTCAAGGGGCTGCGCGGCACCGCGCTCGACCCGTTCGGCCGTACCGAGGAGCGCAAGACCGAGCGCGCGCTGATCCAGGAGTACCGCGCCTGCATCGACGAACTGCTCGCGGGCCTGTCGGCCGAGCGGCTGCCCCTGGCCGCCGAGATCGCGCGCATCCCCGAGGACATCCGCGGCTACGGCCACGTGAAGGAACGCCACCTGCAGGCGGCGCGCAAGAAATGGTTCGCGCTCATGGACCGCTGGCGCGCCCCGGCCCAGGCGCCCCGGCGCACCGCCTGAAGCGCTTTGTTTTCGATAGCTGCTGGCGCTTTACTGATAAGCGCTGGCTGCTGTTTTCATTGGAAACGCGGCAAGCCCTGGACTCCGGCGGGCCTTGCCATGCGGGCGCCGGCGCACGCCGCATACAATTACCTGTTGCCCTCGCGGCAGGCCCCGTGGGGCGTGTCAGACCTTCCATCCCTAGTTTGAGTGGAGCTTCTCCCGTGTTTATTTCTTCCGCCTTTGCACAAACCGCACCCGCCGCAGCCGCCGAGGGCGGCCTGATGGGTTCGCTCACCGGCATGCTGCCGCTGGTGCTGATGTTCGTGGTGCTGTACTTCATCATGATCCGGCCCCAGATGAAGCGCCAGAAAGAGCACCGCGCCATGATCGACGCCCTGGCCAAGGGCGACGAGGTGGCCACGGCCGGCGGCCTGCTGGGCAAGGTGGCGGGCCTGTCCGAGGGCTACATCCAGCTGGAGATCGCCAGCGGCGTGCAGGTGCAGGTGCAGCGCAGCGCCGTCTCCCAGGTGCTGCCCAAGGGCACCGTCAAGTAATCCCGGGCCGGTTTTCCCAGGCCCGCGGGCCTGTTTCCGGGGGGCGGGCCCGCTGCCTCCCGGGTATTGAAGAAGCGCGATCATGAACCGTTACCCGGTCTGGAAGTACGCGATCCTGGTGATCGCGTTGCTCATAGGGGCCTTGTACACCCTGCCCAATTTCTTCGGCGAGGCGCCTGCCGTGCAGGTGTCCTCGGCCAAGGCCACGATCAAGGCCGATGCCGCGCTGCAGCGGCGCGTCGAGGAGGTGCTCCAGTCGGCCGGGGTGAGCCCGGACTCGGTGGCGTTCGACGGCCACTCGGTGCGCGCGCGCTTCGACACGCCGGACAACCAGCTCAAGGCCAAGGACGCGATCGAGAAGGCGCTGGTCCCCGACCCGTCCGATCCGCCCTACATCGTCGCGCTCAACCTCGTGTCGCGCTCGCCCGACTGGCTGACCGCGATCAACGCCCGCCCCATGTACCTGGGGCTGGACCTGCGCGGCGGCGTGCACTTCATGCTGCAGGTGGACATGCAGGCGGCCATCACCAAGAAGGCCGAGTCCTACGCCGGCGACCTGCGCACCCTGCTGCGCGAGAAGAACGTCCGCCACGGCGGCATCAGCCGCGACGGCCAGGCCGTGGACATCCGCGTGCGCGACGAGGCCACGGCCACGGCGGCGCGCAACCTGGTCGCCGACCAGTTCCCCGACCTCGTGGTCGCGAGCAGCCCCGATGGCGAGGGCCTGAGGCTGCGCGCCACCATCAAGCCCGAGGCCCTGCGCAAGGTGCAGGAACAGGCGCTCAAGCAGAACATGGTCACGCTGCACAACCGCATCAACGAGCTCGGCGTGGCCGAGCCCGTGATCCAGCAGCAGGGGCTGGACCGCATCGTCGTGCAGCTGCCCGGCGTGCAGGACACGGCCAAGGCCAAGGACATCCTGGGCCGCACCGCCACGCTGGAGGTGCGCATGGTGGACGAGGGCACCGAGGCCCGCGCCGCCGAGATGGGCACCGGCCCCGTGCCCTTCGGCGACGAGAAATACCTGGACCGCAACGGCCAGGCCGTGATCGTCAAGAAGCAGGTCATCCTCACGGGCGAGAACCTGACCGACGCCCAGCCCGGCTTCGACGGCCAGACCCAGGAGCCCACCGTCAACCTCACGCTGGATGCCAAGGGCTCGCGCATCTTCAAGGACGTGACGCGCGACAACATCGGCAAGCGCATGGCCATCGTGCTGTTCGAGAAGGGCAAGGGCGAGGTCGTCACGGCCCCGGTGATCCGCAGCGAGATCGGCGGCGGGCGCGTGCAGATCTCGGGCCGCATGACCACCACCGAGGCCAACGACACGGCCCTGCTGCTGCGCGCCGGGTCGCTGGCCGCGCCCATGGAGATCATCGAGGAATACACCATCGGCCCGAGCCTGGGCGCGGACAACATCGCGCGCGGCATCCACAGCGTGGTCTGGGGCATGGCGGCGATCGCGGCCTTCATGTGCATGTACTACATGCTGTTCGGCGTGTTCTCCACCATCGCGCTCTCGGTGAACGTGCTGATGCTGATCGCCGTGCTGTCCATGCTGCAGGCCACGCTCACCCTGCCCGGCATCGCCGCCATGGCGCTGGCCCTGGGCGTGGCGATCGACTCCAACGTGCTGATCAACGAACGCATCCGCGAGGAGCTGCGCGCGGGCGTGGCGCCGCAGGCGGCGATCGCCGCGGGCTACGAGCGCGCCTGGGCCACCATCCTGGACTCCAACGTCACCACGCTGATCGCGGGCCTGGCGCTGCTGGCCTTCGGCACGGGGCCGGTGCGCGGCTTCGCCGTGGTGCACTGCATCGGCATCCTGACCAGCATGTTCTCTGCGGTGTTCTTCTCGCGCGGCCTGGTCAACCTCTGGTATGGCCGCAAGAAGAAGCTCAAGAGCGTGGCCATCGGCCAGGTGTGGAAGCCCGAGGACACGAGCGAGCTGCGCTCCGTGGCCGGCCGTAGTAACTGAGAGGAGGAAAGACCATGGAGTTTTTAGCTCCAGCATCACATGCGCTTTGCGCATATGAGCTTCCTCAGAAAATTCCACGCAAGGGATAAGAAATCATGGAATTTTTCCGCATCAAAAAAGACATCCCGTTCATGAAGTACGCGTTGGTGCTCAACGCGGTGTCCTTCATCACCTTTGCCCTGGCGGTGTTCTTCCTGGTCACGCGCGGCCTGCACCTGTCGGTGGAGTTCACCGGCGGCACCGTCATGGAGGTGGCCTACGCGCAGACGGCCGACATCGGCAAGGTGCGCGACAAGGTGGCGGCGCTGGGCTACCCCGACGTGGTGGTGCAGAACTTCGGCACCTCGCGCGACGTGATGATCCGCCTGCCCGTGCAGAAGGGCGTGACCTCGGCCCAGCAGAGCGAGCAGGTGCTGGCCGCGCTCAAGAGCGAGGATCCGGGCGTCACGCTGCGGCGCACCGAGTTCGTCGGCCCGCAGGTCGGCGAGGAACTGGTGCACGGCGGCCTGATGGCGCTGGGCATGGTGGTGCTGGGCATCGTCATCTACCTGGCGCTGCGCTTCGAATGGAAGTTCGGCGTCGCGGCCATCATCGCCAACCTGCACGACGTGGTCATCATCCTGGGCTTCTTCGCCTTCTTCCAGTGGGAGTTCTCGCTCTCGGTGCTCGCCGGCGTGCTGGCGGTGCTGGGCTACTCGGTCAACGAGTCGGTCGTGATCTTCGACCGGATCCGCGAGGCCTTCCGCAAGTTCCGCAAGCTCAATACGCACGAGGTGATCGACCACGCCATCACCTCCACCATGAGCCGCACCATCATCACCCACGCCTCGACCGAGGCCATGGTGCTGTCCATGTTCTTCTTCGGCGGCCCCAGCCTGCACTATTTCGCGCTGGCGCTGACCATCGGCATCCTGTTCGGCATCTACTCCTCGGTGTTCGTGGCGGCGGCCATCGCCATGTGGCTGGGCGTGAAGCGCGAAGACCTGGTCAAGGCCTCCGCGCGCAAGGAGGAGGATCCCAACGATCCCAACTCGGGGGCCGTGGTCTGAGAAGGTGTAAACGAATCCGCCATGCCCGCTCGTACCGCACAAACGCACCCCATCCGCGTTGCAAATGCTCGCCATAGCCCGAGCTATGGCTGCGCTTTGCGCCTTGATGGGGTGCGTTTGTGCGGCCCGCTCGGACACGCCGGATTCATTCACACCTTCTGAGGCGGTGTGGACGAATGAATCCCCCATGCCCGCCTAGGATCGCCGGAATCCGCCCGCTCAGCGTTGTAAATACTCGCTTTCGCGGCCCTCCAGGGCCCGCGGGAGCCGTCCACGCCTTCTGACGCGCGGCCGGCCGGGTGGATGCATATATGTGCTGCCGCTAATATCGGGGGTCTATGGACATTTCACCGCCCTCCACCGCCCACCGACGCCTGGCCCAGCTGGCCCGTCAACGTTTCGTGGATGGGCTGTGCGCCGGCCTGCCGGCGCTGGATAAAAAGCTCCTCGATTTCCTGACCGAGCTCATGGGCCGCACGGGCACGGTGCACGACATGCAGTTGCGCCGCGATGCCTGGATGAGCTACCAGGCCCGCCACAAGGCCTGGGTGGAGCTGATGGTGCGTGGCTGGCGCGGGAGCCTGGCGCAGCAGCCAGCCCCCGGGGGAACGGCGCCCATGCCCATGTCCGACGCGCTGGCGCTGGTCGGCGACGACGAGGTCGAGAACAAGATCCTGGCCTCGCGCATGGCCCTCACGGTGGCCGAGCATGTGGGCGCGCCCTTCGATGCGGTGCGCCAGCGCACCCAGCACCTGGAGGGGCGGGAACTCGCCGGCAGCGACATCCTGCGCCCCGAGACCCAGTGCCTGCGGCTCGTGGAGCAATGGCAGGAGGCCGGCTTCAAGCGCGACGACCTGCAACTGGTGCTCGACCCCCTGCAGCGCGAGCTCGCCAAACTGGCGCTGGCGCAGTACCACGCGCTGCTCAAGCTCTACGACGAACAGGGCGTGGCCGTGCCGAACGACCTGCGCGCGCGCGTGCGCCGCAGCACGGCCACGGGGGCGAGCCGGTCGGGCGCGCTGGGGCCGGACTCGGGTGGCGCGGGCCTGGCGGTGCATTCGGCCTCGCAGGGGCTGCAGCCGCCGCACGTGACCCCCTTCCCGCCCACGATGGCGGCAACCGGGCTGGGCAGCCCCCTGGTGCGGGCGCGCCAGCGCGCCCAGGGCGTGCTGATGCAGCTGCGCCGCCTGTTGACCCAGCCCGTCGTGGCGTACGACATGGTGCAGGCGCAGCCCGCGTCCGCGGCGCTGGTGCACGCGCTGTCGGACGAGCGCGTGGAGGCCGACCTCTACTACAGCGGCATGGCCACCCTGGTGGAGGACTACAGCCCGCAGGCGGTGATGCATGTCACCAACGTGGTGCGCGAGCGAGCGGCGGAATTCAAGAAGAAGGCCGGCACGGCCAGCGAGAAGGCCATCATCGAGGTGGTTGCGCTGATGTTCCAGAGCATCCTGAGCGAAGACCGCATCCCGCCCGTGGTGCGCGTGTGGTTCGCCCGCCTGCAGGTGCCGGTGCTGCGCGTGGCCCTGGCCGAGCCCGAGTTCTTCAGCAACCTCACCCACCCCGCGCGCCAGCTGATCGACCGCATGGGCAGCTGCGTGCTGGGCTTCGACGCCAGCGCCATCAGCGGCACGGCGCTGGAGGCGGAGATCCGCCGCATCGTGCAGGTCATCGAGCAATATCCCGAGACCGGCAAGCGCGTGTTCGAGCTGGTGCATGGGGAGTTCGAGAAATTCCTCGCCCGCTTCCTGACCGAGCGGCAGGCCACTTCGCGCATCGTCAGCGTGGCCCAGCAGGTGGAGCAGCGCGAGACGCTGGCGATCCAGTACACCATCGAGCTGCGCGCCCTGCTCAAGGACATGCCGGTGCGCGACGAGATCCGTGACTTCCTGTTCAAGACCTGGGCCGAGGTGCTGGCCGTGTCGGCCGTGCGCGACGGCCCGCAGCACGCCGACACGGCCGCCTACAAGCGTGCCGCGGCCGACCTGGTGTGGGCCGCCAGCGCCAAGCCGCACCGCGCCGAACGTGCCCAGGTCATCCAGCAGCTGCCCGCGCTGCTGCAATGCCTGCGCCAGGGGCTGGCGCTGATCGGCGTGGCGGGGGCGCCGCAGGACGCGCAGATCAAACTGCTGACCGACACGCTGGCCGATGCCTTCCTGTCCAAGACGGCGTCCATTGCGCAGGAGCACATCGACGCCATGGCCAAGCGCCTGGCCAACCTGGAAGACTTCATCGGCGACGAGACCCTGGGCGACATGCCGCTGAGCGCGGACAACATCGAGCTGCTGCTGGGCATAGACGCCTCGTCCATCCACGTCATCGCCGACAACGGCGCGCCCGTGCAGGAGGACATGGTCGCCTGGGCGCAGCAGTTGCCGCTGGGCGTCTGGTTCACGCTGGACCACAACGGCGCATCGGCCCAGGTCCAGTACGTGTGGCACAGCCAGCGCAAGCAGCTGCACCTGTTCGCGGCCATCGATGGCAGCAGCTACCTGGTGCAGCTCAAGCGCCTGGGGGCCTACCTGCAGGCCGGCCTGCTGACGGCGCAGGAGGAAGAAAGCCTCACGCTGCGCGCCACGCGCGATGCGCTCACCAAGATCGACGCCAATCCCGAGCGACTGTTCGAGTAATTGCTATTGAAAGAGGAGCTTCCAGCGCTTGCCTGGAAAGCGCTGGATGCCGTTTTCATTCGTCATCCTCGCCGCCTTGCAGCACGCGGCGCACCACGTCAGCGGCAAAGCCGCGCGCGGCCAGGAAGCGCATCTGGCGTGCGCGCTCCTGGGGTGTCGCGGCGGCGGGCGCGTCGCCATAGCGCTGGCGCCAGACGGCGCGTGCGCGCTCGAACTCGGTGCCGGCCAGCTGCGCGGCGGTGGTGCGCACGAGGTCTTCGTCCAGGCCCTTGCGGCGCAGCTCCTGCGCCACGCGCTGGGCGCCGAAGCGCGCGGCGCGGCGGTGCACCACGGACTCGGCCACGCGGGCGGCGTCGATGAGGCCCCGGGCCTGCAACTCGTCGAGCAGCGCGGCGAGGTCCTCGCCTTCCTGCACATGGCGCGCCAGCTTGGCCTGCAGCTCGGCGCGCGAATGCTCGCGCTGCGCCAGCAGGCGCAGCGCGCGTGCCTTGAGCGAGAGTTTGGCGAATCCCATGCCTGCTCTGCAAAGAATAGCGGCTTGTGCTTTAAGGGCGGGTGCTAGAGGCTTCCTTGCTGTAAATGCCAGGTGCCTTCAGGCCTCGGCGTCGGCCGTCTTGTCGCCCTTCTTGCCGCGCGCGGGCTTGTCCTCTGGCGCCTGCGCCGCGGCGCTGGTGGGCAGCAGGGCGATGCCCAGGCTCTCGCGCACCTTGTTCTCGATTTCCACCGCCAGGCCGGGGTTCTCGCGCAGGAATTCGCGCGCGTTGTCGCGGCCCTGGCCGATCTTCTCGCCGCTGTAGGCGTACCAGGCGCCGCTCTTTTCGAGGATGCGCGCATTCACGCCCATGTCGATGATCTCGCCCTCGCGCGAGATGCCCTCGCCGAACAGGATGTCGAACTCGGCCGTCTTGAACGGGGGCGAGACCTTGTTCTTCACCACCTTCACCTTGGTCTCGTTGCCGATGGCCTCGTCGCCCTTCTTGATGGTGCCGGTGCGGCGGATGTCCAGGCGCACCGAGGCGTAGAACTTCAGCGCGTTGCCGCCCGTCGTCGTCTCGGGGCTGCCGAACATGACGCCGATCTTCATGCGGATCTGGTTGATGAAGATGACCATGCAGTTGGTCTTCTTGATAGTGGCGGTGAGCTTGCGCAGCGCCTGGCTCATCAGGCGCGCCTGCAGGCCGGGCAGGGCGTCGCCCATCTCGCCCTCGATCTCGGCCTTCGGCACCAGGGCGGCGACCGAGTCGATCACGATCAGGTCCACGGCGCCCGAGCGCACCAGGCTGTCCACGATCTCCAGCGCCTGCTCGCCGGTGTCGGGCTGGCTGATCAGGATGTCGTTGATGTTGACGCCGAGCTTCTGCGCGTAGGCGGTGTCGAGCGCGTGCTCGGCGTCGATGAAGGCGCAGGTGCCGCCGAGCTTCTGCATCTCGGCGATCACCTGCAGCGTGAGCGTGGTCTTGCCCGAGGACTCGGGGCCGTAGATCTCGACCACGCGCCCGCGCGGCAGGCCGCCCACGCCCAGGGCGATGTCCAGGCCCAGCGAGCCGGTGGAGACGACCTGGATGTCCGCCACCTGCTCGCCCTCGCCCAGGCGCATGATGGTGCCCTTGCCGAACTGCTTCTCGATCTGGGCCAGGGCGGCCTGCAGGGCCTTGGCCTTCTCGCTGTTGGCGGCGGTGCTGGCTTTGACGGTGGCGTCCATGGGGTGGCTCCTTGGGGTAACTGGGTTGAATGACAGGCTGGATACTTGAACAGTAGTTTAGGGGCGATTACCGTGCTGTCCAACCGATATTTAGTCAGTTTGGCTGACAATACCGGCATGAGCGATGCCCCCCTTCCCGACGACCGCTGGCGCCAGGCACACCTGGGCCGGCTGCTGGGCCACGCCATGCGGCGCTTCGACGCGCGCGTGCTGCAGCTCATGGCGCGCGACGTGCAGGTGCCGCTGGCCCTGTCCAACCTGGCGGCGCGCGAGCAGGTGAGCGCCGCGCATATCCACATCACGCGCCACCTGTCCCTGCAGGGCGACCGGCTCACCGACCTGGCCGAGCGCGCCGGCATGGCCAAGCAGTCCATGGCCAGGCTGGTGGACCAATGCGAGGCCTGGGGCCTGGTCACGCGCGAGGCCGACGGGCGCGACGCGCGTGCCCGGCGGGTGCGCTTCACGCCCACGGGCCTGGCCTGGCTGCAGGCCTTCCGCGACGCCGTGGCCCAGGCCGAGGCGGAGTTCCGCGCCGAGGTCGGGGACGAGGTGGCGACTGTCGTGGCCCTGGGGCTGGAAGCCTATGGCAATAAATGATTTCAGGCGCCGCGCCCCATGGGCACGACGAAGCTCTCCTTGACCTCCTCCATCACCACGTAGCTGTTGGACTGCGCCGGCACGGGCATCTGCTGCAGTATGGAGCCCAGCAGGTGCCGGTATTCGGACATGCCGGCCAGGCGCGCCTTGACCAGGTAGTCGAAGCTGCCCGAAATCAGGTGGCATTCCAGCACCTCGGGCATGTTCTGCAGCTCGTCGCGCACCTTCTTGAAGATCTGCTCGGACTTCTGCGCCAGCGTGATTTCCACGAACACCAACAGGCTGCGCCCGAGCGCCGCCGGGTTGACGCGCGCGTGGTAGCCGGTGATCACGCCCTGCGCCTCGAGGCGCTTGACGCGCTGCGAGCACGGCGACGTGGACAGGCCCACGCGCTCGCCCAGCTCAGTCATGGTCAGGCGCCCGTCGCGCTGCAAAAGATCCAGGATGCGCCGGTCTATGGAATCGAATTCAGACATTGCTGCGAAGGGCATGGTTTGGCGATTCGGGCGGCAGATATTGCTGCATAGGAGTGCAATTTCAGCAAAAGATTAGCACGTAAATCCATAAAGTCACGTCCATTCACCGAATAACGGAGACTGGACATGAAAGTTGTCGTACTTGGCGCTGGCGTGATCGGCATCACCACCGCCTACTACCTGGCCCGCGCGGGCGCCGAGGTCACCGTCATCGACCGCCAGGACGGCCCGGCGCAGGACACCAGCTTCGCGAACGCGGGCCAGGTCTCGTTCGGCTACTCCACGCCCTGGGGCGCGCCCGGCATTCCCACGAAGGCGCTCAAGTGGATGTTCGAGAAGCACGCGCCGCTGTCCATCCGCCCCGACGGCACCCTGTTCCAGCTGCGCTGGATGGCGCAGATGCTGCGCAACTGCTCGGCCGAGCGCTACGCGGTGAACAAGGAGCGCATGCTGCGCCTGTCCAACTACAGCCGCGAGTGCCTGCAGCAGCTGCGCCGCGACACCGGCATCCAGTACGAGGGGCGCCAGGCCGGCACGCTGCAGCTGTTCCGCGCGCAGAAACAGGTCGATCAGGCCGAGCGCGACATCCGCGTGCTCAAGGAATGCGGCATTGCCTACGAGCTGCTCGATGCCAAGGGCGTCTGCCAGGCCGAGCCTGCGCTGGCGCAGGCCCGGGCCACGATCGCCGGCGGCCTGCGCCTGCCGCAGGACGAGACCGGCGACTGCTACCTGTTCACCAACGCCCTGGCCCGCATGGCGCAGGCGCTGGGCGTGAAGTTCCGCTTCGGCACCGGCGTCGACTGGCTGCTGTTCGATGGCCAGGGCGCCGTGGGCGGCGTGCAGTTGGCGACGCCGGACAAGGAAGTCGTCCGCGCCGACCGCTACGTGCTGGCCATGGGCAGCTATTCGCGCGAGCTGCTGCTGTCGGCGGGGCTGGACATCCCGGTCTACCCCGTCAAGGGCTACTCGCTCACGATACCGGTCCGGGACGAGGCGCTGGCGCCCGTCTCCACGGTGCTCGACGAGACCTACAAGATCGCGCTGACGCGCTTCGACCAGCGCATCCGCGTGGGCGGCATGGCCGAGCTTTCGGGCTTTGACAAGACATTGCGGGCGCAGCGCCGCGCCACGCTGGAGATGGTCACGAACCAGCTGTTCCCCGGCGGCGACCTGGCGCGCGCCGAGTTCTGGACCGGCCTGCGCCCCATGACGCCCGACAGCACGCCCATCGTGGGCCGCACGCCGCACAGGAACCTGTTCCTGAACACCGGCCACGGCACGCTGGGCTGGACCATGGCCTGCGGTTCGGGCCGGCTGCTGGCCGACATCGTCACCGGCCGCACGACCGAGATCTCCACGCAGGGCCTGTCCGTGGACCGCTACCTGGGCAGCGCCCCGGCCCTGCATGCCCGGCCCGCGGCCGGCAAGGCGGCATGAGCCATCCGGCCCTGGCGCCGGCGCAGCGGCAGTCGTGCCATTTCCACATCGGTCGATCGCTTTGCCGGCTTCGCTGGACCGATGGATCGGGAAACGGAATAAGGTTCAACCCTGGTGCCGCAAGGGCGGGAGGGCAGGGGGGCAGCTTCTAGAATTCATCATTGCGCATGGGCCATGCCACTGGCGCTGATGAATTCCAGGAGAACTGATATGCGCATCCTCATCGCCGAAGACGACCAGGTGCTGGCTGACGGCCTGCTGCGCACGCTGCGCGGCTCCGGCGCCGTCGTGGACCATGTGGCCAGCGGCAGCGAGGCCGATGCCGCGCTGCTCACCAACAACGAGTTCGACCTGCTGATCCTGGACCTGGGCCTGCCCCGGCTGCACGGGCTGGAGGTCCTCAAGCGCCTGCGCGGGCGCGGCTCGGCCCTGCCGGTGCTCATCCTCACCGCGGCCGACGGCATCGAGGAGCGCGTCAAGGGCCTGGACCTGGGGGCCGACGACTACATGGCCAAGCCCTTCGCCCTGTCCGAGCTGGAGGCGCGCGTGCGCGCGCTCACGCGCCGCGGCATGGGCGGCACCAGCGCCACCATCAGGCACGGTCCGCTGGTGTACGACCAGGCCGGCCGCGTGGCCACCATAGACGGCAAGATGGTGGAGCTGTCCGCGCGCGAGCTGGGCCTGCTGGAGGTGCTGCTGCAGCGCGCCGGCCGCCTGGTGAGCAAGGAGCAGCTCGTCGAGCGCCTGTGCGAATGGGGCGAGGAGGTGAGCAACAACGCCATCGAGGTCTACATCCACCGCCTGCGCAAGAAGATAGAGCGCGGCCCGATACGCATCGCCACCGTGCGCGGCCTGGGCTACTGCCTCGAAAAGATTCCCGGTTGATGCTTGCATTTTGATAGCTGTCAGCGCTTGCCAGGCAGGCGTTTGCGGCCAAAAATACTGAAACCGTGAAAATCTTCCAGCGCGAGCAGCGCTCCCTCTTCGGCGAAATCCTGGACTGGATGCTCACGCCGCTGCTGCTGCTGTGGCCCGTGAGCCTGGCGCTCACCTGGCTCGTGGCCCAGGGCCTGGCGAACAAGCCGTTCGACCGCGCGCTTGAATACAACGCCCACGCGCTGGCCCAGCTCGTCACCGTGCAGGACGGGCGCGTGCTGTTCAACCTGCCCCAGCCGGCCAGCGAGATCCTGCGCGCCGACGAGTCCGACATCGTCTACTACCAGGTGCTCTCGCCCACGGGGGAATACCTCTCGGGCGAGCGCAGCCTGCCGCTGCCGCCGCCCGAGGAGCGCGTGATCTCCGGCGAGGTGCGGCTGCGCGACGCCGAGATGCGCGGCATCGACATCCGCGTGGCCTACATCTGGGTGCGCGTGCCCCTGCCCAATGCACCAGCCGCCCTGGTGCAGGTGGCCGAGACGCGCTCCAAGCGCAGCGTGCTCGCCACCGAGATCATCAAGGGCGTGATGCTGCCGCAGTTCGTCATCCTGCCGCTGGCCGTGCTGCTGGTGTGGCTGGCGCTGGCGCGCGGCATCAAGCCGCTGCACCAGCTGGAGGAGCGCATCCGCGCGCGCAAGCCCGACGACCTCTCGCCGCTGGACCACAAGGCCGTGCCCATGGAGGTGGCGCCGCTCGTCGATTCGGTCAACGACCTGCTGCGCCGCCTGCACGAGTCCATGGCCACGCAAAAGCGCTTCCTGGCCGACGCGGCGCACCAGCTCAAGACGCCGCTGGCCGGCCTGCGCATGCAGGCCGACCTCGCGCAGCGCGAGGGCACGAGCACCGAGGAGCTGAAGAAATCGCTCAAGCAGATCGGGCGCTCGTCCATCCGCGCCACGCACACCGTCAACCAGCTGCTGGCGCTGGCGCGCGCCGAGGGCGGCAGCGCCGTGGTGCAGCGCCAGCCGGTGGACCTGGCGCGCCTCGTGATCGAGGTGGTGGAGGGCAGCGTGCCACGCGCCATGGACAAGCACATCGACCTGGGCTACGACGGCGCCGACCCCGGCGCGCCCGGCGTGTGGATGGACGGCAACCCCACGCTGCTCACGGAACTGGTGCGCAACCTGGTGGACAACGCCATCAACTACACGCCCTCCAGCAGCGACCATCCCGGCATGGTCACGGCGCGCGTGCTGCCCGACACCTTCGGCCGCGTGGTGCTGCTGCAGGTCGAGGACTCGGGCCCCGGCGTGCCCCTGTCTGAGCGCGAGCTGGTCTTCCAGCCCTTCTACCGCGCGCTGGGCACGGACGCCGACGGCTCCGGCCTGGGCCTGCCCATCGTGCGCGAGATCGCGCGCCAGCATGGCGCCGACGTGGAGCTGGAGGACGTGCGCCCGGGCAGCAGCATGCCGGGCGCGCGCTTCAGCGTGCGCTTTGCGGCCGGCAGCCCCGGCGCATGAGCATGCCCGCCGCTGCGGCCGTCAGCTGTAATCCAGCGGCAGCTCGGTCGTGAACTTGATCTGCTCCATGGCGAAGCTGGAACTGACGTCCATGATCTCTATGTCGCGGATCATGCGCTTGTAGACGCTGTCGAAGGCCTTGATGTCGGGCACGACGACGCGCAGCAGGTAATCGATCTCCCCGCTCATCCGGTAGAACTCGACCACCTGCGGAATGGACGTGATGACCTGCGCGAACTTCTGCGACCACTTGTCGTTGTGCTGGTCGGTCCGTATCGAGACGAACACCGTCACGCCCACATTGAGCTTGTCGGGCGAGAGCAGGGCGACCCGCCGCTGTATGTAGCCCTCCTTCTCCAGCCGCTGGATGCGCCGCCAGCACGGCGTCGTGGAGAGGTTGACCCGCTCGCTGAGCTCGTTGATGGGCATGGAGGCATCGGCTTGCAGCAGGCCCAGAATCATCTTGTCGATCTTGTCCAGTTCGGCCATGGTGTCACACAGATCTTCGGGGGCGGAGCCCGCAACGGATGGGATGGCGTGGCGACATGATAATTCCTTTAATTCTGAGAATATGAGAAAAAAATTCTCATGTACAGGCATTTCGTGGCGTGATATTGCGATTTTTTTCTAAGGGCGGATTCTTAGACTGGGGCCATGAACCAAGTCATAGACAACCCGGCCATCCTGGCCCTCGCGGAAAGCGAGCCCGCGCACAGCGTGGAAACCGCCCTCGTGCACACCGGGCGCAACCCCGGCGCCTTCGGGGGCCTCGTGAACACGCCCGTATGCCGCGGCTCCACCATCGTCGCCTCCACGCTGGAGGAGTGGGAATCCCGCAAGCTGCCGTCCAACCCCATGGCGAGCTACGGCCGCTTCGGCACGGCGACCACCCGCTCGTTCGAGTCGGCCATCGCCGAACTGGAGGGCGGCCACGCCTCCATCGTCTTCCCGTCGGGGCTCGCCGCATGCACCCATGCGCTGATGGCCGTGGTGCGCCCCGGAGACCATGTGCTGCTGTCCGACAGCGTCTACGGCCCCACGCGCCAGTTCGCCGTGCGGGTGCTGGCGCGCATGGGGGTCGAGGCGGAGTTCTTCCATCCCCTCGCCGGCGCGCGGATTGCGGCGCAGATGCGGCCCAACACCCGGGCGGTGTACCTGGAGTCGCCGGGCTCGCTGACGTTCGAGGTGCAGGACATCCCGGCCATCGCCGAGCAGGCGCACAGGAGGCAGGCCTTCGTGCTCATGGACAACACCTGGGCATCGCCGCTGTTCTTCAAGCCCTTCGAGCATGGCGTGGACATTTCCATCCAGGCGGCCACCAAGTACATCGTCGGTCATTCGGACGCGCTGCTGGGGGTGGCGACCGCGAACCGGCGCGCCTGGGACCTGCTGCGCGAGGGAGCGCATGATTTCGGCCAGACGGCCGGCCCCGACGACATCTACCTGGCCCTGCGCGGCCTGCGCAGCCTCTCTGCGCGCCTCGGAGTGCACCAGGCCAATGGCCTCCGGCTGGCCGAAAGGCTCAGGCGGCACGCCGCCGTGGACGCGGTGATGCATCCCGGGCTCGAAGGCGACGCGGGCCATGCCCTGTGGAAGCGCGACTTCCTGGGCGCCAGCGGCCTTTTCGCCATCGCCCTCAAGCCCATGGCGCGGGCGCAGTTGTCGGCGCTGTTCTCCCACCTGCGGCTGTTCGGCATCGGGCTTTCCTGGGGCGGATACGAAAGCCTGGCCCTGCTGTGCGATCCGCCTGCGCGGACCGTCATGCCGTGCCATCATTGCGGCCCGCTGGTGCGCATCCACGCGGGTCTTGAAAATGCCGATGACTTGATCGAAGACTTCACGAGCGCGCTGGACCGCGCGCTTTCCGCCTGAGCGGCGGGGCGCGCCCAGGTTCCCGATTTTGTTTCTCCAGACCGTGACAACCATGAAGAAAACCATTGCTTCAGCACTCGCCGCCCTGTCCGTCATGGCGGCCGGCGCCATTCCGGCGGCGCATGCGCAGGCCCCGGACCTGCCCGCCAAGCCGATCCACATCGTCGTGCCGTTCACGCCGGGCGGCGCGCAGGACATCGTGGGCCGCGCCATCGGCACCAAGCTCGCCGAGCGCATCGGCCTGCCGGTCATCGTGGACAACAAGCCGGGCGCGGGCGGCGTGATCGCGGCCGAATCGGTGGCCAAGGCGGCGCCCGACGGGACCACGCTGTTCCTGGCCAGCGGCGGCGCGATCTCCATCGCCCCCAGCCTGCTGGGCGGCAAGCTGACCTACGACCCGGCCAGGGACTTCGCCCCGATCGCCATGCTGGTGGACACGCCCATGACCGTGGCGGTGCGCATGGACAGCCCGTTCAAGACCCTGGCCGACCTGATCGACGCCGCCAGGAAGAACCCGGGCAAGGTCAGCTTCGCGTCCACGGGCAACGGCACCATCACCCACCTGACGGGCGAATACCTGGCGCAGCGCGCCGGCGTGAAGATGCTGCACGTGCCGTACCGCGGCGCCGGCCCGGCGATCAACGATACGCTGGGCGGGCAGGTGGACTTCATCGTGACCAGCGTGGCGTCGGCCGAGGCCATGGTCACCGGCAGGAAGATGCGCGTGCTGGGCACGTTCACCGGCCGCCGCATCCCCAGCCTGCAGGGCGCCCCCACCGTCACGGAGGCCACGGGCCTGGGCGGCATGGAGGTCCCGGTGTGGGCCGGCCTGCTGGCGCCCGCGAAGACGCCGCCGGCCATGCTCAAGCGGCTGGAGGCCGAGGTGCTCGCCGTCTGCCGGTCGCCCGCGATCCACGAGCAGTTCGAGAAGCTGGGCGCCCTGTCCACCTGCGCCGGCGCGCCCGAGCTCGACCGCATGATCAAGGCGGACACGCAGCGCTGGAGCGAGGTGATCAAGCGCGGAGGAATCCAGGAATGACGCGCCAGGACATCCACGTCGGCGTCGCCGGGGTCGGCGGCATCGGCCTGGCGAACGCGGCCTGGCTGCGGCAGGCGGGTTTCGGGGTCTCGCTGTGGTCGCCGCGCGGCACGGGGCTCGCGGGCCCGGCGCGCTGCGAGCTGCATGCCACGGGCGTGCTCGGCGGCAGCTTCGAGGTGCAGGTCGCGGCATCGGCCGCCGAGCTGTCGCAGCATGCCGACGTGCTGGTGATCGCCGTCCCCGTGAACGGCCACAAGGCGGTCTTCGACGCCCTGGCGCCGCACCTGAGGACCGGCCAGACGGTGGTGGTGAGCTCCATGAGCTCGCTGTCCGCGCTGTACGCGTACGAGCTGGCCAGGAGCCGGGGCGTGGACATCACCGTGGTCAGCATGGGCACGACCACGCTGACGGCGCGCCGCGCCGCGCCCGACGCGGTCAAGGTCATGACGCGCCGCACGCGCCTGGGCATCTCCGCACTGCCGCAGTCGGCCCTGCCGCGGGCCAAGGCGCTGTGCCAGGCGCTGTTCGGCGACGTGTTCGACGAAGACGCGAACGCGCTGGCCAGCGCGCTCACGAACATCAACCCCGTGGCGCATGCGCCGCTGGCCGTGTTCAACTGGACGCGCATCGAGCGCGCGGAGAACTGGCCCCAGTACCACTACATGACGCCGCACGTGGCGTCCGTGATCGTGCGGCTGGATGCCGAGCGCCGCGCGCTGGCGCGTGCCTTCGGCCTGCACGTGCGCTCCATCGAGGAGCATTTCGCCAAGTCCTTCAACACCCGCTCCGAGCAGCTGGCCGACATCGCGGCGGAACTGCACGCCAGCCGCGGCGGCCCCCCGGGCCCGACCGACGTGGGCACGCGCTTCCTGGGCGAGGACGTGCCCTATGGCCTGGCGTTCTCCAGCGTGCTCGCGCGCATCGCCGGCATGCCCATGCCGTGCACCGAGACCATGATCGAGGCCTCCAGCCTGATCACCGGCCGCGACCTGCGCGCGGAGAACGACCTGATCGGCGCGCTGGGCCTGCGCGGCGAGACGCCCGGCGGCCTGCTGGAGCGCCTGCGGTAAGAGGCTTGCCTCAGAAATCCCAGAGGTAGCTTTGCTGCCTGCGCGTGAACATCACGCGCTCGCGCGTCGCCTTGCAGAACCAGGTCTGCAGGGTGGCGTCCAGCCCGCCCGGGGGCTCCCGCAGGCTGGCCGGGTCGAACACCACGGCGCAGGCCGCGCCGGGCGCGCGCACCGAGGCATAGCGCAGCCATTGCACGCCCCTGTCCTGGGCCGCCGCCGCGACGGCCTGGGTCTGGCGGTAGTCCGTGCCGTGGGTCCAGTCCGCCTGCGCCTGCGCCCATGGCGGCTGGGTCAGGTCTACGGCCCGCCCCCCGACGGCCGCCTGGAAGAAGCTGTGCTGGGTGACCAGCACCTCGTCGCGCAGCCCGGCGCTGTCGCGGATGAACCGGTTGCGCCAGTACGCCACCTCGGCGCATGCGGCATGCACGGTCTCGGCGCCGTACCACTGGCCCTTGGCCCCGGCCGGCCGGAAGCGGCTGGGGTGATGCGGGAAGTACCGGAACGGGGTGGCCAGCAGGTAGTGCGCGCCCCTGGCCCCGGGCGGCAGGCCCGGCTTGCTCGCCTCCAGCAGATCCTCCAGCAGCTCCTGCTCGCGCGGCGTATCGGCGAGCCGCATCGTCGCCACCACATGCTGGGCCTCCACGCCGCGCCAGGCCAGCATGGAGCTATCCGCCACCGAGTCGTCGAACCAGGAAACGGCCCAGGCCATTAGGGTCAGCTCAAAGTCTTTTCATGGAGCCCGCATGCCATCGAGGTAGTTCAGGGTCGCCACCAGCCCCTCGGCCTTCTGCACGAGCACGAGCGGCTTGCCGCCCAGCGCATCGTTGTGGCTGTTCATCCACGCCAGGCGCTTGCGGTCGTCGTTGCCCACCAGCGCGTCCAGCGAGCGGAACACGCGCACCAGCAGCAGGGACAGCTCGCCCTCCTTGGAATCGGGCCGGATCGGCTTGCCGCCGTTGACGATGCGCGAGACCGTGGCCTCGCTCAACCCTATGGTGCGGGCCAGCGCCGCGCCCGAGAGGCCGAGCAGGGTCGCGGAGCGCGCCGTGGCCTTGGCCAGCACTTCGGCGCTCTGGGGTTTCAAGGCGCGTTGCTCCATGTGGCTCTCCGTCAATGCTTTCTGTAGAAAGATTATGCGCCAAACCCATGAATTTTGGCTGCCCATGTGCCGGTTCAGGGTCACTCCGCCTCGCGGCCGCCTCCCTGGGCCTTGTCGATGCGCTGCATGTTTTCCAGCAGCTTGAGCAGGTAGTGCAGGCTGTGGGCAATGTCGTTCACCGAGAAGCCCTCCAGCGCATCCTCGTAGTAGGCAAGGATCTTGGGCTGCGCGCCCACCAGCCACACGCGCCGGCCCGCCTCGGTCATCGAGGCCAGGCGCGAGCGGCGGTCCCGCGGGTCCGCCGCCAGGCCGACATGGCCGTCGCGCTCCATGCGGCTGAGCAGGCCGGAGAGGTTCTGCCGGCTCACCATCAGGTAGCGGGCCAGCTCGCCCACGCTCATGCCTTCGGCCGCCTGGGGGCGCGAGAGCGCCCCGAGCACCGCCCACTGCTGTGTCGTCAGCCCGTCCGATTCGAGGGCCCGCGTCCCTGTTTTATGCAACATATTTGCACATTGATAGAGGCGGAAGAAGACCCGGTTGGCCAGATCCATTCGAGAATTGTTCTCTTTTTGCATGGGGAAAACCATGAATTATCCAAAAATCAGCATGAATACTCTTGCTGTGCGAGAGGTTGATATGTAAATATCTTTACCCAATATCTTGCGAAAGCAAAGCAACACCCCCAACGATAGCAACTTGGCACATCGGAACCCAGGCCATGCATGTCGATACCCCCAATCCTTCGCCTGCTGCCGTGTGGCGGCCGGACCGCGGCACGGTGGAAAACGCCAACCTCACGCGTTTCATGCGGGCGCTCGGCGTCGATGGTTTCGAGCAGCTCAACGAGCGCGCCGGCGCGGACCCGGGCTGGTTCCACGATGCGCTGATCCGCTTTCTGGATTACCGCTTCGAGCAGCCCTACGAGAAGGTGCTCGACCTGGGCGAGGGGCTGCCCTTCGCGCGCTGGTGCGTGGGCGGGACCACCAACGTGGTGCTCAACTGCATCGACCGGTGGCGCGGCACGGCGCGCTACACGCGGACCGCGCTGGTCTGGGAAGGCGAAGACGGCGCGGTGCAGGCCTGGAGCCTTGCGGACCTGGACCGCGAGGCCTGCCGGCTCGGCTGGGGGCTGCGCCGGCTGGGGCTGGGCCGGGGCGATGTGGTGGGCATGTACCTGCCCAACCTGCCGCAGGCCGCCGTCGCCATGCTGGCCGTCGCCAAGATCGGCGGCATCGTGCTTCCCATGTTCTCGGGGTTCGGCGCCGACGCCATCGCGCAGCGCCTGGGTGACGGGCAGGCCAAGGCGCTGATCACGGTCGATGGCTCCCTGCGGCGCGGCAAGCCGGTCGGCGCCAAGGCGGTGGCCGACGAGGCGCTGCAGCAGTGCCCCGGCGTGCGCCACGTCGTGGTCCTGGACCATCTGGCCACCGGGCATGGCTGGCGCGAGGGGCGCGACCACTGGTGGCACGAACTCGTCGCCGGTGCGCCGGACGACTGCGCGGCCGTGCCCACGGAAGCCATGCCGGCCGACGCCCCCTTCCTGCTGATGTTCACGTCGGGGACCACCGGCAAGCCCAAGGGCGTGGTGCACTCGCACTGCGGCTTCCCGGTCAAGACGGCGCTGGACCTTGCCATCTGCATGGACCTCAAGCCCGAGGACCGTTTCCTGTGGATGTCGGACATGGGCTGGCTGGTGGGGCCGATCCTGGTGTTCGGCGGCTTGCTCGTGGGATCGACGGTGGTATTGGCGGAAGGCGCGCCCAACTATCCGCAGCCGGACCGCCTGTGGCGCCTCATCGAGCGCCACCGTGTCAGCTATCTGGGCCTCGCGCCCACGGTGGCGCGTCTTTCGATGTCGATCGCGGACGACGCCCTCGGCGCCCTCGACCTCGCATCGCTGCGCGTCATCGTCTCCACCGGCGAGCCCTGGACGCCCGAGGCCTGGCGCTGGACCTTCGAGCGCGTGGGCCGGTGCCGGGTCCCGCTCCTGAACTACTCCGGCGGCACCGAGGTGGGCGGCATCCTGACGGGCACGGTGATCCACCCGCTCAAGCCCTGCGCGTTCGCCGGCCCCGTGCCGGGGACGGGCGCCGACGTGGTCGATGCCGAAGGGGCCAGCGCCGGGCCGGGCGTGATGGGCGAGCTGGTGATGCGCAGCCCCAGCATCGGGCTCACGCGCGGGCTGTGGCATGACCGGGAGCGCTACCTTCAAGGCTACTGGTCCCGCCTGCCGGGCATGTGGGTGCATGGGGACTTCGCCAGCCGCGACGCCGATGGCATGTGGTACGTGCATGGCCGGTCCGACGACACGCTCAAGATCGCAGGCAAGCGCACCGGCCCCTCCGAGATCGAGGCCCTGCTGATGGACACCGGGCTGCTGCAGGACGCGGCCGCGATCGGCGTGCCCGATCCCGTCAAGGGCACGGCGGTGGTGTGCCTGTGCGTGCCGCGCCCCGGCACCGAGAAGGCCGGCGCGGCCGAGGCCCTGTCCGCCGCGGTCACCGCGGGGCTGGGCGGGGCGTTCCGCCCCGCCAGGGTCGTCTTCGTCGATGACCTGCCGCGCACGCGCAACATGAAGACGATGCGCCGCGTGATCCGTGCCGCGTGGCTGGGGGACGACCCTGGAGACCTGAGCACGCTGGTCAACCCCGAGTCGGTGCAGGCCATCCGCGCGGCGCTCGCGGCGCAGGGGCCGGCGTGACGCACCGGGCCCCTCTGCTTCCTCTACTTCCATCACGTCGAACGACCAAGGAGACAACCATGCCACTGCGCACCCGCCACATCGCCCTGCTGCTCGGCCTTGCCGGCCTCGCGAGCTTCGGCGCCCAGGCCCAGGAGAAGATCCGCATCGGCTTCCTGACCGACATGTCCAGCGCCTACGCCGACCTGGACGGCAAGAACGGCGCCATGGCCATCCAGATGGCCATCGACGACTTTGGCGGCAAGGTCAACGGCCTGCCCGTCGAGCTCATCAGCGCCGACCACCAGAACAAGGCCGACATCGCCGCCTCCAAGGCGCGCGAGTGGATGGACACCCAGAACATCAGCATGCTCGTGGGCGGCACCAACTCCGCCGCCGCCCTGGCCATGGCCAAGCTCGCGCAGGAGAAGAAGCGCGTGTTCATCGCCAACGGCCCCGGCACCTCGGCGCTGACCAACGAGCAGTGCTCGCCCTACACCATCCACTACGCCTGGGACACCACGGCCCTGGCCAAGGGCACGGCGGGCGCCCTGCTCAAGCAGGGCTACAAGAACTGGTTCTTCCTCGCGGCCGACTACGCCTTCGGCGAGGCCCTGCAGCGCGACGCGACGAACGTGATCAAGGCCCACGGGGGCCAGGTCATCGGCGGGGTCAAGCACCCGCTGGGCGCGGCGGATTTCTCGTCCTTCCTGCTGCAGGCGCAGAACTCCAAGGCGCAGATCCTGGGCATCGCCAACGGCGGCAGCGACATGATCAACGCGCTCAAGGCCTCGCGCGAATTCGGCATTGGCAAGAACATGAAGGTCGCAAGCCTCATGCTCTTCCTGGTCGACGTGCACAGCATGGGCCTGAAGAACGCCGAGGGCCTGCTGTTCACCACGAGCTGGGACTGGAACCTGAACGACGAGAGCCGCCAGTTCGGCCGCCGCTTCTTCGAGAAGGCCAAGCGCATGCCCACCGACGTGCAGGCCGCGAACTACTCGGCCACCATGCAATGGCTCAAGGCCGTGCAGGCCCTCAAGACCACGGATGCCGACAAGGTCATGGACTGGTTCAAGAAGACCCCGCTCAAGGACTTCTACGCCCAGGGCCGCGTGCGCCCCGATGGCCGCTACGTGCACGACATGTACCTCATGCAGGTCAAGGCGCCGGCGGAATCCACCATGCCCTGGGACTACGTGAAGGTGGTCGCCACCATGCCGGGCGAGGAGGTCTTCACCACCAAGGCCGAGAGCCGCTGCGCGCTGTGGAAGTGACGCGCCGGCCATGTGGGACCTCTCCCTCCAGGGCGCCGCGCTGACGCCCTTCAGCGCCGAGGTGGAGCGCGGCCGCCTGCGCGCCTTCGCCCGGGCCACGGGGCAGGAGCACCCGCTGTTCCTGGACGAGGCGGCGGCCCGCGCGGCGGGGCATCCCGCCCTGCTGGTGCCGCCGACCTTCCTTTTCTGCCTGTCCATGGAGGGCCCGAACCCCCAGGAGATCTACGAGCGCCTGGGCGTGAACTATGCGCACGTGCTGCACGGCGAGCAGCATTTCGACTACCACCGCCCGGCCTGCGCCGGCCAGGCGCTGCGCTTCGCGCCGCGCATCGGCCGGCTCTATGCGAAGAAAGGCGGCGCGCTGCGCTTCTTCGAGTGGGAGAACCGCGTGACGGACGGCGACGGACGCGCGGTGGCCGACCTGCGCAGCGTCATGGTGGAGCGCCCGCCGCGGCAGGAGGGCGCGCATGCCGCCGCTTGACTTCGACGCCATCGCGGTGGGCGACGCCCTGCCCGGGATCGTGGAAGGCCCCATCACCCGGCACGCGCTGGGCCTGTACGCCGGCGCCTCGGGCGACTACAACCCGCTGCACATCGACCCGGACTACGCGCGCCGCGAGGCCGGCATGCCCGACGTGTTCGCGCATGGCATGCTGTCGGCCGCCTGGCTCGCGCGCGTGCTCACGCGCTGGGTGGACCCCACGGCCATCCGGCGCCTGGGCGTGCGCTTCGTGGCCATCACGCACGTCGGCGACACGGTGCATTGCCGGGCCCGGGTGGCCGGCAAATACCGGGAGCATGGCATGCTCCGCATCGTCCTGGATCTGCAGGTGTGCAACCAGGCCGGCGAGCCCAGGCTCACGGGTGCGGCGGAGGTCGCCGTGCCATGCCCCCGACCCATGCATGAGGATTGAAAATGAAAGCAGCATTCATCACCGGCCACGGCGGCAACGAAGTGGTGCAGGTGCAGGCATACCAGCTCCCGCAGCGTGCGCCCGGCGAGGTGCTGGTCCGCGTGCAGGCGGCCACGCTCAACCAGGTGGACCTGTACATGCGCAACAGCGGCGCGGGCATCACGCACCGGCTGCCGCAGATCCTGGGGCTGGACGCCGCCGGAACGGTCGAGGCCTGTGACGCCGCCGACCCGCTGCTGCGACCGGGCCAGGAAGTCGTCATCCACCCCGGCGTCGCCTGCGGCCGCTGCGAGTTCTGCCAGCGCGGCGACAGCGCCCTGTGCACGCGCATCCAGTTCCTGGGCGAACACCGCGACGGCACCTTCGCCCAGTGGATCCAGGTGCCGGCCGCGCAGGTGTTCCCCAAGCCCGCGCACCTGGGCTGGGCGGAGGCCGCCGCCCTCGGGGTCAACCACCTCACGGCCTGGCGCATGCTGTTCTCCAAGGCGCGCCTGCAGCCGTGGGAGACGGTGCTCGTCTTCGGCATCGGCGGCGGCGTCTCGCTCGCGGCGCTGCAACTGGCCAAGGCCATCGGCGCGCGCGTGATCGTGACCTCGCGCGACGACGCCAAGCTCGAACGCGCCCGTGTGCTGGGGGCCGACCACGGGATCAACGGCAAGACCCAGGACGTGGCGAAGGAAGTCATGGCCCTCACGGGCGGCCGCGGCGTGGACGTGGTGTTCGAGAACGTGGGCGCGGCCGCGTGGCCGTCGGCCATGAAGTCGCTCGTGCGCGGCGGCCGGCTGGTCACCTGCGGCGCCACCACGGGCGACCAGCCCGGGGCCGACCTGCGCCGCATCTTCGTGCGGCAGTTGCAGATCTTCGGCTCCAGCCTGGGCACGCACGGCGAATTCCATGACCTGCTCGGCTTCGTCGCGCGCACCGGCCTGCGTCCCGTGATCGACAGCGAATTCCCGCTGGACGAGGTGCATGCGGCGCTGGACCGCCTGGAGTCGGGGGCGCAGTTCGGCAAGATCGCGCTGCGCATCGACGGGCACTGATACGGCTTCGCATTCGACCGCCCAACGTCGTTGGTTCGCCGCGCCGTGCCGCAGCACTGTCTTCGGCTGCCCGCCTGGTTATCCGGTCGGATGCAAAGCCGTATGAGCCCGCGTCAGCCGCAGGGCCGCAGCGCCTTGCCGGCCAGCGCCGGCTGCAGCGTGGCGTCGATGTGCGTGCGCTGCGCCCCGCTCACGGCCGGCAGGCGCAGCGTGTAGCCGGGCGTGTCGGTGCGCTCCTGCACCACGCGGGCCTTGCGCACGCCCTGGCCGGCGAGCTGGCCCAGGGCGCGCTGGGCGCCTTCCTCGGTGGAGTAGCGCCCCAGCGACAGGCCGGGCTCCAGCGCGGCGCCGGGGCGGTCGTAGTCCACTTTGAGCGCGCGCAGCTCGGCGCGCTTGCGGGCCAGCGCCTCCTCGTCGGGGAAGCGCCCCAGGTACACCATCCAGCGGCCCATGGCCTGGACGGGCTCCAGGCTCCAGCTGCCGGCGGGCAGCTGGGCGGCGGCCTGGCGCAGGGCCTCGGCCTGGCGCGCGTCGAACACGCCGGCCTGCAGGCAGGCCGGGGGCTCGTCCGGCGCCGCCGCGGCGGCCGCGCGGGCCGGCCGCGCGGCGGAGGCAGGGCCCTGGCCCTCGGGGGGCAGCAGGCGCAGGTTCTGCGGTTCGATCTGCTGCTCCAGGCGCTGCGGCTCGGACTCGCTGGCGGGGGCCAGCCCCCAGCCCTGCAGCAGGCCGTGCGACCAGGCGTAGTAGCCGGCATTGGCCAGCAGCAGAACCATGAAGGCCAGGCGCAGCATGGGTCTTTCAGGCCGGCTGCGCCGGGCCGCCGGGGCGCACGCTGATTTCGGCGCTGGTGATGGCCTGCATGCCGCGCGCGGTGTGCACGAGCAGGGCGCCGTCCTCGGCCACGCCATGGGCCGTGCCCTGGGTGCCGTCGCTCAGGGTCACGCCGCGCCCGGCCAGCAGGTCGCGCTGCGCGAAGCGCGCCTGGAAGGGCGCGAAGCCATGCTCGGCAAAGCCCAGCAGCGTCTGCACCAGCGGCAGGGCGATGCGCTGCAGCGCGCTTGCGGCCGTGAGGGTGGAGTCCACCTCGCGCAGGCAGGCGGGCGGGGTGGACAGGCCCTGTGTGAGCACGGGCAGCACGTTCAGGCCTATGCCGATGACCACGTAGCGCGGCTCGCTGGGCGCGCCCGCAAGGCTGGCCGTCTCCACCAGGATGCCGCCGAGCTTGCGCCCGTCCTGCAGCCACAGGTCGTTGGGCCACTTGAGCAGGATGCGCGGCCGTCCGCCGTCTGCGCCGGGCAGCGCGGGCTGCAGGCTTTCGGCCACGCTCACGCCCACGGCGAGGGACAGGCCCGCCCATTCGCGCGGCGCCAGCGGCAGGCCCAGCGAGAAGGTGAGGGCGGACACCATGCCCGTGCCCTCGTAGGCGCCGGTGTGCCACTGGCGGCCCAGGCGGCCGCGCCCGGCGGTCTGCTCCTCGGCCACGAGCAGCGTGGGCTCCAGCCGGCCGTCGCGCGCGCGGCGCATGAGCTCGGTGCTGGTGGAGTCGATGCTGGGCAATATCTCCACGGTGAAGCCGGGCAGCAGGGGCGCGACGGCCTGCCAGATGGCCTCGGCGGGCCAGCGCGCGGGGGCGGGGGCCGGGCTCATCGCTGCGCGCTCCGGCGGGCCTTGGGCGCCTTGGCCGGCTGCGGCGGCGGGCCGGGCGGGGCCCAGCCGCGCTTGGGCGCGAGCAGCGTGCCGCGGCAGTTCCTGCTGCCGCACCAGCAGGGGTATTCGGCCTTGAGCTTCGGGGTGTAGCGCTCGTCGATGATCAGGCCGTAGTCGTAGTTGAGCTCCTCGCCCGCCTCGATGTTGCGCAGCGCGGTGATGAAGATGCGCCCATGGCGCTCGTCGGCGTAGCAGTTGGGGTTGCAGCTGTGGTTGATCCAGCGCGCCGAGTTGCCGCCGAACTTTGCGTCGATCACGCGGTCTTCATCCACGTGGAAGTAGAAGGTGTGATTGGGCTGCGCCGGGTCGTGCGGGTGGCGGCGCAGGGCTTCCTTCCAGCTGATGACCTCGCCCGTGTACTCGATGACGACCTCGCCCGCAGCGATGGGCTGCAGCGCGAACACGCCCTTGCCGTGCACGCCCGAGCGCCGGGTCTGTATGCGCCGCCCGTAGGCTGGCGCGGGGACTGCGGTGGATGTGGTGCCGGGCATCGTGGAAACTCTGTTAACTTGGATATGTGCACACATGCGTGCGCGTGCGCGCGCAAGCAGCGGATTGTAGAAGCGCCCGTAAGGCGGAATTGACCCACAAATGACCAAGACCCTGGTAATTGCAGAAAAACCCTCGGTGGCGCAGGACATCGTGCGCGCCCTCACCCCCGTGGCCGGCAAGTTCGAGAAGCACGAGGACCATTTCGAGAACGATCGCTACGTGGTCACCAGCGCCGTGGGCCACCTGGTGGAGATCCAGGCGCCCGAGGAGTTCGACGTCAAGCGCGGCAAGTGGAGCTTCGCCCACCTGCCGGTGATCCCGCCGTACTTCGACCTGAAGCCCGTAGACAAGACCAAGAGCCGCCTGGCCGCCGTGGTCAGGCAGGCCAAGCGCAAGGACGTGACGGAACTCGTGAACGCCTGCGACGCGGGCCGCGAGGGCGAGCTGATCTTCCGCCTGATCGAGCAGTACGCCGGCGGCGCGAAAGGGACCTTGAGCAAGCCCGTCAAGCGCCTGTGGCTGCAGAGCATGACGCCCCAGGCCATCCGCGATGGCTTCGAGCACCTGCGCAGCGACGCGCAGATGCAGGGCCTGGCCCACGCCGCGCGCAGCCGCTCCGAGGCCGACTGGCTGGTGGGCATCAACGGCACGCGTGCCATGACGGCCTTCAACTCGCGCGACGGCGGCTTCTTCCTGACCACCGTGGGCCGCGTGCAGACGCCCACGCTGTCGCTGGTGGTCGAGCGCGAGGAGAAGATCCGCAAGTTCGTGAGCCGCGACTACTGGGAAATCCACGCGGGCTTCCAGGCCGAGGCCGGGCAGTACCTGGGCAAGTGGTTCGACCCGAAGTGGAAGAAGAGCGAGGATCCCGAGGCGCGCGCCGACCGCGTCTGGTCGCTCAAGGAGGCCGAAACAATAGCCCACGCCGTGCGCGGCAAGGCGGCGACCGTCACCGAGGAGAGCAAGCCCACCACGCAGGCCTCGCCCCTGCTGTTCGACCTGACCAGCCTGCAGCGCGAGGCCAACGGCAAGTTCGGCTTCTCGGCCAAGACCACGCTGGCGCTGGCGCAAAGCCTGTACGAGCGCCACAAGGCGCTGACCTACCCGCGTACCGATTCGCGCGCGCTGCCCGAGGACTACCTGCCCGTGGCGAAGAACACCTTCGCCATGCTGGCCGGCAGCGGCATGCGCCACCTGGCGCCCTATGCCCGGCAGGCGCTGGACGACGGCTACGTGCGGCCGTCCAGGCGCATCTTCGACAACAGCAAGGTCAGCGACCACTTCGCCATCATCCCCACCACGCAGGCGCCCAGCGGCCTGTCTGAAGCAGAGCAGAAGCTCTACGACCTGGTGGTGCGCCGCTTCATGGCCGTGTTCTTCCCCAGCGCCGAATACATGGTGACCACGCGCATCAGCCAGGTGGTGGGCCACTCGTTCAAGACCGAGGGCAAGGTGCTCGTCAAGCCCGGCTGGCTGGCCATCTACGGCAAGGAGGCCGCGAGCGAGGTCGAGGGCGGCAAGGAAGGCGACAAGGGCCAGCCGCTGGTGCCCGTCAAGCCCGGCGAGATGACGCACACCGAGTTCGCCGAGGCCAAGGGCCTGAGAACGAAGCCCCCCGCGCGCTACAGCGAAGCCACGCTGCTGGGCGCCATGGAGAGCGCGGGCAAGCAGATCGACGACGAGGAACTGCGCAGCGCCATGCAGGAAAAGGGCCTGGGCACGCCGGCCACGCGCGCGGCCATCATCGAAGGGCTGCTGACCGAGAAATACATGCTGCGCGAGGGCCGCGAGCTCATCCCCACGGCCAAGGCCTTCCAGCTCATGACGCTGCTGCGCGGCCTGCAGGTGGAGGAACTGTGCCGCGCCGAGCTCACGGGCGAGTGGGAATACAAGCTCGCGCAGATGGAAAAGGGGCAGCTCTCGCGCGAGGCCTTCATGCAGCAGATCCAGGCCATGACCGAGAAGCTGGTCAAGAAGGCCAAGGAGTACGACCGCGACACCATCCCTGGCGACTACGCCCAGCTGTCCGCCCCGTGCCCCAACTGCGGCGGCGTGGTCAAGGAGAACTACCGCCGCTACGCCTGCACCGGCGCGGGCGGCAGCGGCGAAGGCTGCGGCTTCTCGTTCACCAAGTCGCCCGCCGGGCGCACCTTTGAAACCGCCGAGGCCGAGCAGCTCCTGCGCGAGCGCCGCATCGGCCCGCTGGAGGGCTTCCGCTCCAAGGCCGGCTGGCCGTTCACGGCGGAAGTCACCATCGCGCGCGACGAGGAAGCGGGCAACTACAAGCTCGAATTCGACTTCGGCGACGACAAAAACGCCGAGGAATCGGGCGAGATCGTCGATTTCGCGGGCCAGGAAAGCTTAGGTGCCTGCCCCGTCTGCGGCGCCCCCGTCTACGAGCATGGCGGCAACTACGTCTGCGCCAGGGCCGTGCCCACCGCGCAGCAGCCCGCGCCGTCGTGCAGCTTCAAGAGCGGCAAGGTCATCCTGCAGCAACCCGTGGAGCCCGCGCAGATGAAGAAGCTCCTCGCCACCGGCAAGACCGACCTGCTGGACAAGTTCATCTCCAACCGCACGCGCCGCCCCTTCAAGGCCTTCCTGGCCTGGGACGCGGCCGCGGGCAAGGTCAATTTCGAGTTCGAGCAGCGCGAATCCAAATACCCGCCGCGCAAGACTGTTGCTGCGAAAACAGGAGCTGCCAGCGCAAGCAGGGTGGGTGCTGGAGGCCAAAAAACCTCTAAACCTGCCGCAAAGAAGGCCGCCGCCAAGACCCCGCGCAAGGCCGCCGCCGGCAAGGCCCCCAGCCCGCAGCTGGCCGCCGTGATCGGCGCCGAGCCCGTGGCCCGCCCCGAGGCCGTCAAGAAGATGTGGGAATACATCAAGGCCCACAACCTGCAGGACCCCAAGGACAAGCGCACCATCCTCGCCGACGACAGGCTGCGCGCCGTGTTCGGCAAGGACAGCATCGGCATGTTCGAGCTGGCGGGGGTGCTGGGGCAGCACCTGGGCTGACGTCAGCGTTTTTCTGACTCGTCGCCTTGATGCTGTACCAACTGCCGCGATAGAAAGCTGCAGCTGGCGATCAATAGCCTGGCCATTTCCTCCACGTTGGCTTCAATCCGGTGTTGCGGTCCCGCCACCGCGACCGCGAGTGTTTCGCCATGCACGTTGATGAAGGTCGCCACGGCCCACACGTCGCTGACGTTTTCGCCGCGCGTCACGAAGTAGCCAGCCTTGCGGCTGGCGAGCACATCCTGCACCAGCGTTTCGTGTTCCACCTTGGTGGTGGCAGTAATGGCATTGAGCTTGCGTTCCTTGAGCCAGGCCCGCAGGTCCTTTTCCTTCAGGCTTCCCAGGAGTGCCTTGCCTATGGAGCTGGAGTGCAACGGCTTGAATTCTCCAGGCTTGGCTGAATAGCGGATGGAGTTCAGGCCTTCGACCACCTGGAGGTAGATCACCAGGTCGCCCTGGCGCTTGCCCAGGATGATGGTTTCGCGCGTTGCGTCGCGCAACCGCTCCAGCACCGGTGTCGCGCGCCGGATGAACGGGTCGTTCCTGGAGATGTCATGCATCACGTCGTACATGCGCCGTGTCGGGTACAGGGCGCGGGGACGGCTGAGCGTGTACAGGTAGCCGCGCGCCGTTAGCGTGGAGACGATGGCATGGCACGTACTTTTGGGTACCTCCACAGCCTCTGCCAGTTCGGTCAGCGACAGGGGCTGCTGGCTGTTTTGGAACGCTTCAAAGATATCGATCACGCGATCGATGGCGGTCACGGTGACTCCGGTCATGCATTTCCTCCTGGCGGCAATGGCGTTGGCGAACAGGAATTCAGCCTGCTGAACAAACTGGGTCGAACTTGGCTGTCTCCCCGGATCATTATGTCATTCGTTCGTAATACGGAACAAACATTCTTGTTTGGGAACATCTTGCTTTCTACGATGGCCTCAAGACATTTGACGGAGGTCACGCAGAGTGCAAGTCAGCCAAGACATCACCATCGATGAGCGCGCAGATGGCGCCACATGGATCACCATTGATCGAGCCCACAAGCACAACGCCTTGGCGGGAAGCGTGCTCGCATCGCTGGCACGGGCGGTGGCCGAAGTGGGCGGCCGGCCAGCCACGCGCCTGCTGGTGCTGCGCGGGGCGGGCGACCGGTTTTTTGCTGCAGGCGGTGATCTGGTGGAACTGTCCCGGGTGCGCGATGAGAGGGCCACCCATGCGATGGCAGACCACGCCCGCGAAGCGCTCGATGCGGTGCGGCAATGCCCGGTGCCTGTGCTGGCCTATCTGAACGGCGACGCAATCGGTGGCGGTGCGGAACTGGCGGTGGCATGCGATATGCGCCTGCAGGCCAGCCATGCACGCCTCGGCTTCATCCAGGCGCGCTTGGCCATCAGCTCGGCATGGGGTGGTGGGCCGGATCTGTGCCAATTGGTGGGTGGCGCACGCGCGATGCGCATGATGGCGCGCTGCGAAATGGTCGATGCGGCGCGGGCGCTGGAATGGGGGCTGGCGGACGCCGTCATCGCCGACGGTCCGGACGGCAAGGATATGGAGGCCTTCTTGGCGCCGATGCTGGCCTGCCCGCAGCAGGTGCTGCGCGGCATCAAGGCCCAGACCATCGCATGGCGCACCGGCCAAACCTATGAACAGCGGCGCCAGGCGGAGCGGCAGCAGGTTCTGAACACTTGGCTGCATGACGATCACTGGCGCGCTTCCGATCGTTTTCTTGCGAAAGGCAGCCAATGAACCGAGACGACCACATGGCAGCTGCGGGCATCGAGCCCCAACTGCGGCCCACTAGCCCGAGCGGCATTGACGTGCCCACGTGCGTCGATGCTTCGGCGGTGGACGCGGCGCGCATCGGTCAGCCGGGTGAATACCCATTCACCCGCGGCATCTTCCCCGATGGCTACCAGGGCCGGCTGTGGACCATCCGGCAGTACTCGGGCTTCGGCACCGCAGAGGAGTCGAACGAGCGCTACAAGTTCCTGCTGGCCAAGGGCCAGACGGGGCTGTCGGTGGCATTGGACCTGCCGACGCAGTGCGGACTGGACCCGACCCACCCCATGGCACGGCCGGAGATCGGCAAGGTCGGGGTGTCGCTGTCCAATCTCAGCGAGGCCGAGATCCTGTTCCGGGACCTGGACCTGTCGAAAATCTCCACGTCGTTCACGATCAACGGCACCGCCGCCATCATCTATGCGATGTACCTGGCGGTGGCCGACAAGCAGGGCGTGCCGCGCAAGCTGCTCACCGGCACGATCCAGAACGACATCCTCAAGGAATACGTGGCGCGCGGCACCTGGATCTTCCCGGTGCGCCCGTCCATGCGCCTGATCGCGGACACCATCCTCTATTCGAACGAGGTGTCGCCCCGGTTCAACCCCATCAGCATTGCCGGAGCCCATGTGCGCGATGCGGGCGCGACGGCGGCCGAGGAAATGGCCTACACGCTGGCCAACGGCCTGGCCTATGTCGATGAGCTGCGCTCGCGCGGCGGCGATGTGGAGAAGTTCGCCAAGCGGCTCTCCTTCTTCTTCTACGTGCACATGGACTTCTTCGACGAGATCGCGAAGTTCCGCGCCGGCCGCCGCCTGTGGGCGCGGATGATGAAGGAGCGCTATGGCGCGCAGGATCCCAAGGCGCAGCATTTCCGCTTCGGCGTGGTGTGCGGCGGGTCTTCGCTGGTGGCGCCGCAGCCCTACAACAACGCGGTGCGTGTGGCGGTGGAAACCATGGCGGCGGTGTTCGGCGGCGCGCAGTCCATCTTCACCTGCGCGTTCGACGAGGCGTTCCAGATTCCGACAGAGTTCTCGGCCGAACTGGCGGTGCGCACGCAGCAGATCCTGGCCTACGAGAGCGGCATCGGCCGCACCGTCGACCCGCTGGGCGGCAGCTACTTTCTCGAGCAGCACACCGACCGCATGGAAGAGCAGATCACCCGCGTCATGGATGAGATCGATGCCTATGGCGGCGTGGTGCGGGCCATCGAGGACGGCTGGATCCAGATGCGGCTGGCCGAGCGCGGGCTGGAGCGCAAGCTCGACACGGATTCCGGGCTCAACGTGGTCGTGGGGCAGAACCACTTCAAGAAAGAGAACGAGGAGATCAAGGTCGGCGAGGTCTTCACGCTCGACCCCACGGTGGCCCAGCGCGCACTCGAAAAATTCCAGCGGGTGATGGATACGCGCGACAACGCGGCGGTGCAGCGCTCGCTGGAGCGCCTGTCGGCCGCCGCCGCCAAGGACCGTGAAAACGTGATGCCTTACCTGGTGGAGTGCTGCCACGCCTACGCCACCGTGGGCGAGATGGTGAGCTGCCTCAAGGCGCAGTGGGGCGAATTCAAGGAGCCGGTGAATCTATGAGCACGCAACAACATTCCGCCATGCTGGCATCCAAGCGCATCCTGATCGGCAAACCCGGCCTGGATGGACATGACATAGGCGCCAAGATCATTGCGCTGACGCTGCGCAACGCCGGCGCCGAGGTGATCTACACCGGCTTGCGCCGCAGTCCATTGCAGATTGCGCAGGTCGCAGTGGACGAAGGTGTCGACGCCGTGGGCCTGAGCATTCTGTCGGGCAGCCACAAGGAGCTGGTTGCAGACGTCATCGCCCAGCTGCGCGAACTGAAAGCGCTGGACGTCAAGGTATTCGTGGGCGGGACGATCCCCGCAGAAGACCATGCATATCTGCGCCAGATGGGCGTCAGTGCCGTCTTCACCGCCGACATGCCCTTGGAGCGTGTCGTGACATCGCTCGCCGAAAGCCTGTCATGAGCGCGCCGCTGGCGGGCATCCGCATCATCGAGGTTGGCCACATGCTGGCCGGTCCGTACTGTGGGTTGATGCTGGCCGACATGGGGGCCGAGGTCATCAAGATCGAAGCTCCCGAAGGCGATATCGCCCGCGCGGTGAGTCCGCATTTCGTTGGGCCCCACAACGCCTACTTCGCCAGTCTGAACCGCAATAAGAAAAGTGTGGTGCTCGATTTGGCCAGCGACGATGGACGCGAGGCCCTGGGCCGCATCGCCGAGACTTCGCATGCACTGGTCACCAACCTGCGGCCTTCGGCCATCCGCAAGCTGGGCCTTACCTACGAGGCGCTGCGGCACAGGAACGAGCGGCTGGTCTGTGTCGCGTTGACCGGCTATGGCCTGGATGGGCCGTATGCCGACAACCCCGCGTATGACTACGTCATCCAGGCGCTCACGGGGGTGATGGCAATGACGGGCGATCCCGGTGCGCCTCCGACGAAGACGGGCTATTCCGTCGTCGACAACTCGGCGGGCCTTGTCGCGGCGCTGGGGCTGCTGGCCAAGATCGTGCAGGGGCGGGGGGGGCAGGTCGACGTGGCCATGTACGACGTGATGCTGTCCCAGCTCAATTACCTGGCGGGCGCCGCGCTGAATGCCGGGGAGACCATCGAGCGCCAGGCAGATTCTTCGCATCCCTATGTGGTGCCTGCACAGATATTCCCCACGGCGGATGGATGGCTCACGCTCTTCATCACCCATGACAAGTTCTGGCAGATTTTTTGCCGGGAAATCGGCCATCCCGAGTGGATTCAGGACCCGATGTTTTCTTCGATGGCCGCGCGGCGGTCTCACCGCGCCGAGGTCGTGGCTGCCATCACGGAGGTGTTGCTCCAGGCTTGCGCCGCTGAGTGGGTGCGCCGGCTGGGGCCCTTGGGCGTGGTCGTCGCCGAAGTAGGGACGCTCAATCAGGCGCTGCGTGGCGATATCGCGGCGGCGCGGTCGCTGGTCGTGCCGCTGGGCGACGGGACGCTGCCGCTGCGGGCGGTGGCCAGCCCGATCCGGTTCGATGACTTCGCCCCGGCCTACGGCATGCCGCCGCTGCTGAACGAACATGCGGACGCGGTCCTGGGAAAGGAGCTGGCATGAGCGCGCCGCCGCTGGACCGCTGGGCCTTGAGCCGGGCGCTCACCCGGCTTGCCAATGCAAGCCCCGCGGAACTTGCGCATCGGCCATTGCCGGAGCCTGCGCAGCATGCCGCCCGCCGCATCGGCATCACCGGAGCGCCTGGTGCGGGCAAGAGCACGCTGGTGGGGCATCTGGCGCTGGAGCGCCTGCCCAAGGGGCGCCTTGGCGTGCTTGCCGTCGATCCGAGCAGCCCGCGCAGCGGCGGAGCCATCCTGGGCGATCGCGTCCGCATGGATGACCTGGCGGGCAGCGAGCGGCTGTATATCCGTTCGCTGGGTTCGCGCAAAACCAGCGATGGCCTTGCCGACAACCTGCCGGAGATGCTGGACCTGATGGACCAGTTCGGGTTCGACGAGGTAATGCTCGAAACCGTGGGCGTGGGCCAGGCGGAATATGCCGTGCGCAGCCAGGTGGACACGCTGGTGCTGGTACTGCTGCCGGACAGCGGCGACGTGGTGCAGGCCATGAAGGCGGGCATCATGGAGATGGCGGATATCTACGTGGTGAACAAGGCGGACCTGCCGGGCGCGCAGCGCATGGTGACGGATCTGCGCCGCATCGCCGCCGTGACGCATCGCGCACCCCATGCCTGGGCCGCCCCGATTCTGCTGGCGTCTTCCAGCCAGCCCGAATCCATCCGCACCTTGTCAGAGGCCATCGACCAGCATCAGGAATGGCTGGCCGCAACGCGCCAGCGGCAGGCGCAGCGTGTGCAGCGCGCCCGCTACCGGCTCAGGAGACTGCTGGAGTTGCGCATCGGTGAAATCGTTGCGCGGCAGGGCGATGGCTTGCTGGAGGCGCCTCTGCCGCAGCAACTGGCGCATGTGCTGGACGCCGCGCGCGCGGCCCTCGCGTCGGAGGAGGCCTCATGCCAGACAGCATTGCAGAGCCCATAGGCACCGTTTGAGTTCAACAACGAAGGAGACAGGAATGACACTTGGTATGCAGCCCTCGTCTGCGAGGGGTATCTCACGCCGCAAATGCATTGCAGCCGCCGCCATGGCCGCGGCGGCCTTGGCTGCCAGCGGAGGTGCGCTCGCGCAGGTGGATGGCGACGTGGTGAAGATCGGCGTGCTGGCGGACATGTCCGGCCTTTATTCCGACATGGGAGGCAACGGCATCACCGAAGCGGTGAAGATGGCGATTGCCGATGTCGGCGGCGAAGTGTTGGGCCGGAAGATCGAACTCGTCTCGGCGAACCACTCGGCCAAGGCCGATACCGCGGCGACCCGGGCGCGCGAATGGTTCGACACCCAGGGGGTGGACATGGTCATCAGCGGCCCGAGTTCGGGCACCAGCCTCGCCATCGCGAAGATCGCTGCCGAAAAGAAGAAGATCGTCATGGTCACGGGCGGGGTGGCTGCGCAATTGACCAACGAGGAGTGCTCGCCCTACACCGTGCACTACCTCTACGACACCGTGGCGCTGGCGCGCGGCACCGGCGCCGCGATGACCAAGCAGGGTGGAAAGACCTGGTACTTCCTGACGGTGGACTACGCCTTTGGCGATTCGCTGGAGAGGGAGACCTCGCAAGTCGTCAAGGCCGGCGGCGGCCAGGTGCTGGGGGGTGTCCGGCATCCCCTGTCGGCGTCCGACTTCTCGTCGTTCCTGGTGCAGGCCAAGGCATCGGGAGCGCAGGTGCTCGGGCTGGCCAATGGCGGCGGCGACACGATCAACGCCATCAAGGCCGCCAGCGAATTCGGCATCACCAAGTCGATGAAGATCGCCGGCCTCATGCTTTTCATCACCGACGTGCATGCGCTGGGGCTCAAGCTGACCCATGGCATCAACCTGACCGAGGCGTGGTATTGGGACTCGGACGAGAAATCCAGGCAGTGGGCTCAGCGGTTTCAGGAAAAGATGAAAAAGATGCCGACGAGCATGCAGGCGGCCAGCTATTCGGCGGCATTGCAATACCTGATCGCCGTGAAGGCCGCAGGCACGGACAAGTCCGATGCGGTCATGGCGCAGCTCAAGAAGCAAAAGATCAACGACATGTACACCGCCAACGGCTATATCCGGGAGGACGGCCGGATGGTGCATGACCTGAAGCTGATGGAAATCAAAAGCGTTTCGGAGTCGAAACGACCCTGGGACTATTACAAGGAAATCCAGGTGATTCCAGGCAACCAGGCATTCGCCTCCAAGGCGGAATCCAAGTGCAAGAACTGGGTGGGAGGGTTGCCATAGACGAACCGATCCTTACCCCCGCAGCAGTTTTTCGGAATACGTTTTTAGCAGGAGACAACAGACATGACAGCACCGACCAGCAATACCGTTCCCAATACCACGCAGCCGTCCGAGGCCGTGCGCATCGCCATCGCCGAGGCCAAGGAACTGCCCATCCTTGACGTGGGCCCCTACCTCGCCGGCGTCCCCGGGGCATTGGAGCAACTGGGGGCGGATGTTCGCCTCATCCAGGAAAACCTGGGCTTCTTCGCCATCGTCAACCACGGCATTCCGCAGGCGCTCATCGATGAATCGTTCAAGCAGACGGCGCGCCTGTTCGATATCTCCATGGAGGAGAAGCTGAAGCACCGTGTGGGATACCACCACCAGGGCTATCTGCCGCCCAAGTCGTCCATCCTGCAGTCCAAGGTGATCCAGGAAAAGATTGCGCTCAACACCAAGAAGGACACCAATGCCGCTTGGCTGTTCATGCGCAACCGCACGGCCGACGACCCCAAGGTGCGTGGCAATGTGCGCCACCGCGGGCTGAACCAATGGCCGGAGAGCTTGCCGGAATTCAAAAAGGCCCTGTACGAGTACCAGACGTCGATGGAGAAGCTGGGGCAGCGCCTGCTGCCCATCTATGCCCGTGCGCTCAACCTGCGGGGCGACTATTTCGACAGCATGTTCAAGGCGCCCGAGTACTACCAGCGCTGTGCCTACTACCACCCGGAGGAAAACATGGAGGAAGGCCAGTATGCGCTGGCGCCGCACTCGGATGGCAGCTTCCTGACGCTGCTGCCCATGACGCCGGTTCCGGGGCTCGAAGTGATGACGCCCGCCAAGGAATGGCTGAAGGTGCGCTACGTCAAGGATGCGCTGATCGTCAACACCGGCCAGGTGCTCAATCGCCTGTCCAACGATCATTTCATCGCAACGCCGCACCGCGTCGTCAATCCGCCGATGAAGCGCTACGCACTCACTTTCTTCTTTTACCCGGACGACGACGCCAATGTGGGGCCGATCCCGGAATGCATGGCCCCAGGGGAGAAGGCCAGGTACGACTCGCGCTCCTTCTACGATTTCTTCGTCCCCTATCTGGATGACCTGTACCACTACAACGACCCCAATTTCATGAAGGAAGTCGAGCCCGCTGGCGTGGCAACGGCTGGCTGAAGCAGGACCCCGCGCCGTCGGCGAGAGGAGGGCGCGGCGCGGGTCACTCTACGACCTCCAAGGAGCCAGTATGCATAGGCAGTTGTTGATTGAAGGCCGCTGGGTGGATGCGGCGGCGGGCGAAACCATCGACGTGATCGATCCCTGCACCGCAGAGCCGTTCTGCACCATCGCCCGCGGCCGGGCCGATGACGTGGATAGGGCGGTGCAAGCGGCGCAGCGTGCGCTCGATGGCCCGTGGGGCCGCATGACGGCGACCGAGCGCGGGCGGATTCTGCAGCGCTTGGCGCAGCTCATCATCGCCCACGGCGATGAACTGGCGCAGCTCGAGGCGCGGGACACCGGCAAGCCCATGGCGGTGGCGCGCGCCGATGCCGCCGCGGTCGCCCGCTACTTCGAGTTCTACGGCGGTGCCGCCGACAAGGTGCATGGGCAGACGATCCCGTATTTGAACGGCTACAACGTCAGCGTGGTGCGCATCCCCCATGGCGTCACCGCCCACATCATTCCGTGGAACTATCCGGCCCAGATGATGGGGCGGACGCTGGCGCCCGCGCTGGCCATGGGCAATGCAGCGGTGGTCAAGCCCTCGGAAGACGCCTGCCTGACCACGCTGAAGCTGGCGGAACTTGCCATGGAGGCCGGATTGCCCCCGGGTGCGCTGAACATCGTCACCGGCTACGGCGCCGAGGCCGGTGCGGCGTTGACTGCGCACCCGGGCATCCATTTCGCCACCTTCACGGGCTCGCCCGAAGTGGGCATGCAGGTGCAGCAGGCGACCGCGCGCAACCATGTGCCCTGCGTGCTGGAACTGGGCGGGAAGTCGCCGCAAATCGTCTTTGACGACGCGGACCTGGCGAAGGCGGCCCCCATCATCGTGCGGGCCATCGTCCAGAACGCCGGCCAGACCTGCTCCGCAGGAAGCCGCCTGCTGGTGCAGCAGGGTGTTTATGACCGCTTCGTGGAGACCATTGCGCACCATTTTTCGGCCTTGCGGGTGGGTACGCCCGAGATGGACCTCGACTGCGGCCCCATGATCAATGCGAAACAGCATGCCCGTGTGCGGGCCTTCATCGCGTCGGCCATCGAGCAGGGGGTGCCGCTGCTGGCCGAGGGCAAGCTGGCGGAAGGCTTGTCCCCCAATGGGTATTTCGTGGCTCCGGCGTTGTTCGGCCCCGTGCCGCGCACGCACGGCCTGGCCTGCCAGGAGATCTTTGGCCCGGTTCTTTCGGCCATGCCGTTTACCGATGAGGAGGATGCGGTACGCCTCGCCAATGCCACCGAGTATGGCCTGGTGGCCGGAGTGTGGACCGAGAACGGCAGCCGCCAGTCGCGCATGGCCCGGCGCATTGCCAGCGGGCAGGTCTTCATCAACTGCTATGGCGCCGGTGGCGGCGTGGAGCTGCCTTTCGGCGGCGTCAAGAAGAGCGGCTATGGTCGCGAGAAGGGCCTGCTGGCGCTTGAAGAGATGAGCACCACCAAGACCATTGTTCAACACTACGAATAGACAGGAGACATGCAATGAACACACTGAATCAAAAGGTGGCGATCGTGACGGGTGCGGGCAGCGGCTTTGGCGCCGCCATCGCGCGCGCCTATGTGGCGGCCCAGGCGAAAGTGGTACTGGCGGACTTGCGCCCGGAGGCCGCGCAGGCCGTGGCTGGCGAATTGGGCGCGAACGCCATGGCGGTGGGCTGCGACGTCAGCCGCTTCGACCAGGTGCAGGCGATGGTCCGGCAATGCGTGGAGCGCTTTGGCGCGCCGGACATCGTCGTCAACAACGCCGGTACCACCCATCGCAACCAGTCGATGCTGGACGTGGACGAAGAGACGTTCGACCGGGTGTTCAACGTCAACGTGAAATCGATCTACCACATGACCCGTGCCGTGGTGCCGCTGATGAAGCCGCGCAAGGACGGGGTGATTCTGAATGTCGGCTCGGTGGGCGGGATCCGGCCTCGGCCTGGCCTGACCTGGTACAACAGCTCCAAGGGCGCGGTGAAGGTGATGACCAAGTCGATGGCGGTCGAACTGGCGCCGGACGGTATCCGCGTCAACCTGATATCGCCGGTGATGGCGCCGACGGGGCTGCTGCAGGACTTCATGGGCGTGGCGGACACGGACGAGAACCGTGCGCGCTTCATCTCCACGATCCCCCTGGGGCGCATGTGCGACCCCACCGACGTGGCCCATGTCGCGGTGTTCCTGGCCAGCCAGGAAGCCCGCTTCCTCACGGGCGTGGAGATGCCCGTCGATGGGGGGCGCTCCATTTAGGCGGCAATGCCGTTGCAGGGCTTCCATGAACCGCTCCATCACCTGGCTTGCCCTTTGCCAAGGGCTGCTTCTGACCAACAACGTGGTCTTCATTGCCGTCAATGGATTGGTGGGCCTGCACCTCGCCCCGCAACCATGGATGGCAACCCTGCCGTGGATGGGCTACGTGGTCGGGGGAGCCCTGGCCACGCCGCTGGTGGCTGCGAGCCAGAGGCGCTGGGGGCGCGGCAGATCATTCCAGCTGGGTTTGCTGGTGGCCCTCCTGTCGGCTGCGTCTTGTGCGGTCGCCGCCTACCTGCAGCAATTCGCGCTGCTGTGCCTGTCCACCACGGTGGCGGGCTACTACAGCGCGAATGGCCAGCTCTATCGTTTCGCTGCGGGAGATCTGGTTGCGCCATCGCAGCGTGAGCGCGCCATATCGCTGGTGCTGGCGGGCGGGCTGCTGGGCGCGGTGCTGGGGCCCACGCTGGCCAGCAGCACCAAGAATTTTCTGCCCGTCCCTTTCCTGGGGGCATATCTTGCGTTGATGGGAGTGGCTGCGGCAGGAATGTTCTGCATGAGCAGGGTGCACTTTCCCGTACCACTCGATACGCTCTCTGCTGCGGGCACCCAGCCATCGCGTACGGCTTTGCAGTTGCTGTCGCAGCCGGGGTTCGCGGTAGCCGCATTGTGCGCGGCGTCGAGCTATGGCGTGATGAACCTTCTGATGGCAGCCACGCCGATCGCGATGGATGTGTGCGGCTATGAGTTTGCCGACGCCGCCTTCGTGCTGCAGTGGCATGTCGTCGGGATGTTCGCGCCGGGGTTCATTACCGGTCACTTGATCAAGCGATTCGGCGTCCTGACCATCATGGGCGTCGGGGTCGCCATCAATCTGTTGTGTGTGGGTATTGCCCTGTCCGGACAGTCGGTCGCGCACTTCGCCTGGGCACTGACGCTGTTGGGCGTCGGGTGGAACTTTCTCTTCACCGGCAGCACCAGCCTGGCGATGGACCACTATCGCCCCGAGGAAAAGGACCGTGCCCAGGGCGTCATCAACTTCTGCGTGTTTGCCGCGATGGCGATGACGTCCTTTGCCTCCGGCGCCCTGGTGACCAGCGAGGGCTGGTCCATGCTGAATCAGGGTTCGTTACCGATGCTGGCGCTGACGGCGATTGCTTTGCTGGCTGTGGCCAGGCCAAGGCTGATGAAGACATGAAATGCACAGCTGGCGTACGCGCGGTGCGCCGAGACAATGACCATGGGGCGGGGATTGAGCGGGTGTGACAGCGGTGGCCGCGATGGGCCGCTACGATACAGGCGCCCGCCATGCCGATGGCGGCAGCAACCCCTACAGGAGACCGAAAGACCATGTTCAGCCACGTCATGCTGGGAGCCAGCAACATCGACAAATCCAAGCAGTTCTACGACGCCTTCCTCGGCGCCCTGGGCTGCAAGCCCGGCTTCACCGACCCGAAGAACCGCACCTTCTGGCGCCACGCGGGCAACACCTTCGCCATCTCCGCGCCCATCAACGGCGAGCCGGCCTGCCATGGCAATGGCAGCACCACGGGCTTCGCGGCCCAGTCGCCCGAGCAGGTGGATGCGGCGCACGCGGCGGGCCTGGCCGCCGGTGGCGTGACGTGCGAGGACCCGCCGGGCTGGCGTGCGGGCGCGTCGGGCGGGCCGCTGTATCTGGCCTACCTGCGCGATCCGGCGGGCAACAAGCTGTGCCTGCTGCACCGCCCGCCCAAGGAAGCCAAGCCGGCCTGACGGCGCATCGCGCAAGGATCCACACGCATGCTTCTGTCCGAACAATGGGTGCTGGTCACGGGCGGCGCCCGGGGGCTGGGCCAGGCCATCACGCGCGCCCTGGCGCGCGAGGGCGCCGGGGTCGTCATCAACTACCACCGCAGCGAAGCGGCCGCGCTGGCGCTGGCCGAGGAACTGGGCCCGCGCGCCATCGCGCTGCAGGCCGACGTGACGGATGCGGCCGCCGTGCAGCGCCTCTTCGCCGCCGCGCGCGAGCGCACGGGCGCCGGCATCAGCGCGGTGGTGAACAACGCGCTGGCGCAGTTCTCGTTCGACGGCGACGCGCGCCCCAAGCTGGGCGACATCGCCTGGGAGCGCTTCAGCCAGCAGATCGAGGGAGCGGTCAAGGGCGCCCTCAACACCATGCAGGCCGCGCTGCCCGGCATGCGCGCGCAGGGCTTCGGGCGCATCGTGAACGTGGGCACCAACCTGTTCCAGAACCCGGTGGTGCCCTACCACGACTACACGGCGGCCAAGGCGGCGCTGCTGTCGCTCACGCGCACTGCGGCGAACGACCTGGGGCCGGACGGCATCACGGTGAACATGGTCTCGGGCGGGCTGCTGCGCACCACCGACGCGAGCAGCGCCACGCCCGAGGCGGTGTTCGACCTCATCGCCAGCCTGACCCCGCTGCGCCGCGTGACCACGCCGGCCGAGTTCGCCGACGCGGTGCTGTTCTTCCTCTCGCCCTGGGCGCGCGCCGTCACGGGGCAGAACCTCGTGGTCGACAGCGGCCTCGTGAAGGATTGACCATGGCACTCAACCACCCCATCACGGCCAAGTGGCCTGCGCAGCACCCCGACCGGCTGCAGCTTTACTCCCTGCCCACGCCCAACGGCGTGAAGGTGTCGATCGCGCTGGAGGAAACGCAGCTGCCCTATGAGGCGCATCTGGTCAGCTTCGATGCCAACGACCAGTTCTCGCCCGAGTTCCTCTCGCTCAACCCGAACAACAAGATCCCGGCCATCCTCGACCCGAATGGCCCGGGCGGCCAGCCGCTGGCGCTGTTCGAGTCGGGCGCCATCCTCGTCTACCTGGCCGAGAAGACCGGCCAGCTGCTGCCCCAGGACGCGGCCGCGCGCTACGAGACGCTGCAGTGGCTCATGTGGCAGATGGGCGGCGTGGGGCCGATGTTCGGCCAGCTCGGCTTCTTCCACAAGTTCGCCGGCAAGGACTACGAGGACAAGCGCCCGCGCGACCGCTACGTGGCCGAGTCCAGGCGCCTGCTGGGCGTGCTGGAACAGCGCCTGGCGGGGCGCGACTGGATCATGGGCGCCGACTACACCATCGCCGACATCGCCGTGTTCCCCTGGGTGCGCAACCTCGTGGGCTTCTACGGCGCGGGCGAGCTGGTGGGCTTCGATGCGTTTCCCCACGTGCAGCGCGTGCTGGCCGCGTTCGTGGCGCGGCCCGCGGTGCAGCGGGGGCTGGAGATTCCGGCGCGGGGTTGATTCAAGAAAGTGAGCTGCTTACGCTTGTTGTGTAAGGATCTCAGATCATTTTCTATCTGAAACCCTTTGCCATCAAGCGCAAGCAGCTATGGTTTTGAGATTTCCACCAGCGCATCCACCACCACGGCGCCTTCGCCCGCGGCGCCCACCATCACCGGATTGAGGTCCAGCGACGCGATGGCGCCGCGCGCGCCCGCGATCACCCGGCCCACGGCCACGGCGATGCGCGAGAGGGCCTGCACGTCCAGCGGCGGCTCGCCGCGCACGCCGCCGAGCAGCGGCGCGATGCGCAGCGTGCGCAGCGCGGCCTGCACGTCCTGCTCGGAGAACGGCGGCAGCAGCACGGCGCAGTCCTTGAGCGCCTCGACGTACTTGCCGCCGTCGCCCACCACGACCACGGGGCCGAAGACGGGGTCCATGCGCGCGCCCACCATGAACTCGCGCCGGGCCTTGCGCGTGGCGGCCACGATCACGCCGTCGCGGCGCGCGCCCATGGCGTCCAGTTTCGTCCAGAAGCGCTCGAACAGCGCGGCGGCCTGCTCGCGCGTCTGCACGTTCAAGGCGACGAGGCCGTGCTCGGACTTGTGCGGCACGTCGGCCGAGCAGGCCTTGACGACCGCGGGCGCGCCGATGGCGTCGAACGCGGCGCGTGTTTCGTCCACCGTGCGGCACAGGCGCAGGGGCACGGTGGGCACGCCGTGGCGCGCCAGCAGGTCCAGGCTGTCCACTTCGTTGAGGAAGCCCTGCGCGCCGGCGGGCATCTGCACGTCGGGCAGATCGGGCCACGCGGTGCGCGGCGCGCGCATCAGCGCCGTGTGGCCCGCCACCTGGGCCAGCACGGCGATGGCCTCGCTCTCGTTGGGGAAGGTGGCGATGCCGTGGGCGCGGAAGGGCGCGGCCACGCTTTCCTGCCACGCGGCCACGGCCACGGGTTTGCCGGCGGCGGCCTCGAACGCGGCAGCGTCGCGCGCGAAGCGGTCCACGTCGTAGCCCGCGCCGGCCACGGGGATGTTCAGGAAGAACAGGTCGGCGGCCGGGTCCTGCGCCACGGCGGGCAGCACGTCGCCGAACAGGCCGCTGTTGGACAGCAGCGCGGCGGTGACGTCGATCGGGTTGCTGGCGGTGGCGAAGCCGGGCAGCTTGGAGGCCACGGCGGTCTGCGTGGCTTCGCTCAGCGGCGCCAGCGTCAGGCCCGCGTCGTCGGCGGCGTCGGCGCCCATCACGCAGCTCGCGCCGGAGTTGCTGATGACCACCAGCCGCCGCCCCTCGGGTCGCCAGCCCTTGAGGTAGGCGTGCGCGGCGCGCGCCTGTTCGTGCGGGTCGCGCACGCGCCAGATGCCGTGGTGCTTGAGGAAGGCGTCCACCGCGCGGTCCTCGTTGGCCAGCGCGCCGGTGTGCGACGACGCGGCCTTCTGCCCGCCCACCGTGCGCCCGGCCTTCACGGCCACGATGGGCAGATCGCGCTCGCGCGCGTAGGCGGCGGCGGCGGCCAGCATGTCGGGCCGGGCGATGTTCTCCAGGTAGAGCAGCAGCAGCTTCACGCCGGGGTCGTGGGCGACGGCCCAGGCCATCTCGGCCACGGTCACGTCGGCCTCGTTGCCCGTGGCGTGCACGTGGCGCACGCCCAGGCCGCGCCCGCGCAGCAGGCCGTAGGCCACGGAGCTCATGCCGCCGCTCTGGCTCACGATGCCCACGGGGCCGTCCATGGGCGGCACCTCGATGAACATGGTGGAAAAGCCCGCGATGGCGCCCGTGCCGAAGTTGGCCAGGCCCTGCGTGTTGGGGCCGTACAGGCGCATGCCCGCGGCGCGCGCCTTGGCCACCATGTGGTCCTGCAGCTCGCGCCCGGCGGGGCCTGTCTCGCCGAAGCCCGAGGCGATGACCACGGCGCCCTTCACGCCGCGCGCGGCGCATTCCTCCACGGCGGCCACGGTCTTGTCGCCGCCCAGGGCGATCACGGCGAGGTCGGGCGCCTCGGGCAGCGCGGCCAGGGATGCATAGCTCCTGTGGCCCTGGATCTCCTCGCGCGCCGGGTTGATCGGATAGATGGCGCCCTGGAAGCCGTGGCGCTGCATGTAGTGGATGGGCCGGCCGCCGATCTTGTGGATGTTCTCGGACGCACCGATGACGGCGACCGAGCGCGGGGCGAGGGCGGAGGCGAGCAGGTCTTGCATTGCAGTTACGTGTATCTCAGTTGTCGAAGAGCCATGGCGCGCAACCCGTGAAACCGGCGCAACCCGGGCGAGGGCCGCCGTGCAAGGGCCGCCCCGCCGCACTGGCGGCGTCCCCCTTCCAGGGGGAAGGCGCGAAGCGCCTCAGGGGGTTAGTCAATTTTTGCGCCAGAGGTCTTGACCACCTTGCCCCACTTATCCACCTCGGCCTGCAGGAACTTGCCGTAGGCGGCGGGGGTGTTCCACGCGGCGGAGAAGCCCTGGGCCTCGAAGCGCTGCTTCACTTCGGGGTTCTCCAGCACCTTTTTCAGCTCGGCGCTCAGGCGGTTCACCACCTCGGGCGGCGTGCCGGCCGGGGCCAGCAGGCCGTTCCAGGCGATGGCCTCGTAGCCGGGCAGCCCCGATTCGGCGACGGTGGGAATGTCGGGCGCGCTGGGCGAGCGCTGGCTGCTGGTGACGGCCAGCGCCTTGAGCTTGCCGGCCTTCACGTGCGGCATGGACGAGAGCATGGTGTCGAACATCAGGTCGGCCTGGCCGCCCATCACGTCGGTCAGCGCGGGCGCGCTGCCCTTGTAGGGCACGTGGGCCATCTTCACGCCGGCCATGGCGCTGAACAGCTCGGCCGACAGGTGCGTGGACTGGCCGTTGCCCGACGAGGCGTAGTTGAGCCCGCCCTGCTTGGACCTGGCCAGCGCGATCAGCTCCTGCACGTTGTTCGCGGGCGTGGCGGGGCTGGTCACGATGACCAGCGGGCCGCTGGTGAGCTGCGAGACGGGCGCGAAGTCCTTGGTGACCGAGTAGCTGAGCCTGGAGAACAGCGAGGGGTTGATGGCGTGCGCCGTGGTGGCCACCACCAGCGTGTAGCCGTCAGGCGCGCTGCGGGCCACGGCCTCGGCGCCGATGTTGGCGCCCGCGCCGGGGCGGTTGTCCACCACGAAGGGCTGGCCCGTCTGCTCCTGGAGCTTCTGCGCGATCACGCGCGCCACGATGTCGGTGGGGCCGCCCGGCGGGTAGGGCACGACCAGCTTCACGGGCTTGTCGGGGTAGCCGCCGGCCCAGGCGAGCGGGGCGGCGCACAAAGTGGTGCAGAGGGCAGCGCAGGAGAGGCCGATCCAGCGGCGGCGGGGGGGAATGGGGTGCATGTCTTGTCTCCTTGTGGCGGTTTCAGTCGATGGGGGTGAAGCGCAGCAGGGCGCGGCCCTGGTGCTCGAAGAACCCGGCGCGCACGCGCTGGCCGATCTGCACGCCAGGCAGCGCATGGCCCATGAGGCGCGGGCCTTCGTCCAGCTCCACGATCACCAGCGTGTAGGGCGCGAGCGGGCGGAAGTCGTCGGACGGCGCGCGCGCCACCACCGTGGCGGCACGCACGGTGGCGGTGCCCGCGGCGTCGTGCCAGCGCAGGTCTTCGCGGCCGCAGCGCTGGCAGGCGTGGCGCGCCAGCGTCTGGGCGTGGCCGCAGGCGGCGCAGCGCTGGTAGCGCACCACGCCCGCGCGCAGGCCGTCGTTGAAGGGGGCGGCAAGCATGGTCAGTCCTCCCGGGAAAGAATCAGGCTGACGTGCGAGGACATCACGCCCCCGTCGGCATGCACGAAGGCGCGGCGCGGCGCGCGGATCTGGCGCTCTCCCGCTTGGGCCGCCATCTGCCGCCAGGCTTCCACCGCGTGCGCCATGCCGCCGGCCACGCCGCAGTGGCCGAACGAGAGCAGCCCGCCGTGCGTGTTGAGCGGCAGCGCGCCCGTGGGCGCGAAGTCGCCCGCGCGGGCCCGCGCCGCGGCGCCGGCGCGCGGGGCGAAGCCGGTCTCTTCGAGCAGCATCGCCAGCGTGATCGTGAACGAGTCGTAGATGCCCAGGTAATCGACATCGGCTTGGGTCAGACCCGCCTCGGCGAACGCCTGCGCGGCGGCCTCGCCCGCGCCGCACCGCATCACGTCGGCCATCGCGGTCAGGTGCTGGTGGCGGTGCGCCTGCCCCGCGCCCGCCATGCGCACGGGCGCATGCGGGCCGGGCCTGGCGGAGACGACGAGCGCCATCGCGCCGTCCGAGATGGGGCAGCAGTCCAGCAGCGTGAGCGGCGTGGCGATGGGCCTGGAGGCCAGCACCTCGGCATGGGTGATGGGCGTGCGCAGGTGCGCGCCGGGGTGGCGCGCGGCATTGGCGCGCATGAGCACGGCGAACTCCGCCAGGTCGGCGCGCGTGATGCCCGTGCGGTGCATGTATTCCGACGCCATGAGCGCGTAGTACGCGGGCACGCTGGCGCCGTTGGGCACCTCGTAGTCGGCGTCGCCCACCTGGGCCAGGGTCTGGATGGAGCTGTCGCGCGACTGGCCGGTGAGGCGGTTCTCGCCCGCCACCACCAGCACGTTGCGGCAGCGGCCCGCGCGCACCAGCTCGCGCGCGGCCATGAGCATGGCCGCGCCCGTGGCGCCGCCCAGCTGCATGCCGTGCGCGTAGCGCGGCGACAGGCCCAGGCGCTCGCACAGCAGCGTGGACAGCATCAGGTGCGGCAGCGTGGTGGCGTAGCCGCAGAGCACGCCGTCGATGTCGCCGCGCGCCAGGGCGGCGCTGGCCAAGGCCTGCCGCGCGGCGTCGGCCATCAGGTCGATGGGGCCGCGCCCTTCGTGGCGGCCGAAGGGCGTGCCGCCCGCGCCGCGCAGCCAGGCGGTGGGGGAATGGGTCACGGATAAGTCTCCTTGGCAGGGGTGCGCGGCGCGGCGCGGTGCTGCTGCGCCTCGGCCCAGCGCACCTGGCAGACGGTGGATTCGTGCTGCAGCGCCTGGGCCAGTGCGGCCTCGCGCGTCAGGATGCGTTCGTTCAGCGCCGCGATGCTCAGCGCCGCCACGGGGCGGCCCTCGGGGTCGAGGATGGGCACGGCGATGCCGCCCATGCGCTCGACCACCACGTCCAGCAGCACCACGTAGCCGCGTTCGCGCGCGTCGGCGATGCGCTCGCGCAGCAGCGCGGGCGTGATGCGCGGGTAGCGGCCCATCTGGCTGGCCAGGATGTCCAGCGCCGCCTCGCGCTCGGCCTCGGGCATCCAGGCCAGCAGCGCCAGGCTGCCCGCGCCGGCGCCCAGCGGCCGGCGGCTGCCCACGCGCAGGTAGTTGGCGCGGATGGGGTAGGTGCCCTCTTCCACGTCGATGCACAGCGACTCCACGCCGCTCGGTATGGAGAGCACCACGCTGTCCTCGAACCGCCCCACCAGCCGCAGCAGGCTGGGGCGCGCGAGCGGGCGCGGGTCGAAGCGCCGCAGCGCGGCGGCGCCCAGCACCATGAGCTCGGGCCCCAGCGAGAACTGCTTGCTGCGCGCGTTGCGCATCACGAAGCCGTCGCGCACCATCACCTCCAGCAGGCGCAGCGCGGTGGCCTTGTCCAGGTCGGCCGCGGCCGCGATGTCGGTCAGCCGCGCATTGCCGCCCTCGGACATCACGCGCAGCACGCGCATGGCGCGCTCCACGGTGGATGTGCTGCTGCCGGGCGAATGGTTCACCACGGCCTTGGGGCGGGCGCTGGGGGGCATGTGGGGTGTTTCTTTCTTTGAAACGGCGGTGTGCGGGGGAATTTAGGTGCAGCCTGCACCCGGGAGCAAAGGCCGCTTTCGAAGTTTCAATGAATGAAACGATTACCGCGCCCCCTGAGGGGTAACCCTGACGCGGCCGCGTGCGGGACAATGCCAGGCTTTGCGCCGGTTCCCGCCCATGCCCCACGCCGTCTCCCAGCTGCGCGCCGAGCGCCTTGCGCGCAGCGCCAAGCCCTTCCTCGCGCGCGGCGGCTCGCGCCGCGCGCACTGCCCGGGCTGCAGGCTCGTCCCCAGCCACTGCATCTGCGCGCTGCGCCCGCTGTGCGGCACGCGCGCGGGCGTGTGCCTGCTGATGCACGACATCGAGCCGCTCAAGCCCAGCAACACCGGCTGGCTGATCGCCGACGTGGTGGCCGACACCTTCGCCTTCGGCTGGGCGCGCACCGAGGCCGCCCCCGCGCTGCTCGCGCTGCTGGCCGATCCCCGGTGGCAGCCCTATGTGGTGTTCCCGGGAGAGTTCGTCGATCCCGCGCGCGTGGTGCACACGCTGGCGCCGCAGGCGGCGGCGGGGGAGGGCGGCGCGCCGGCGGCAGGCCGCCGCCCGCTGTTCGTGCTGCTGGACGCCACCTGGCCCGAGGCGCGCAAGATGTTCCGCAAGAGCCCCTACCTGGAGCGCCTGCCGGTGCTGAGCCTGCATGGCGACGCGGCCTCGCGCTACCGGCTGCGCCGCTCCACGCGGGACGACCATTTCTGCACCTCCGAGGTCGCGGCCCAGTGCTTGGCGCTGGCCGGCGACGCGCGCGCGGGCGCGCTGCTGCAGGCCTGGCTCGACCTGTTCAGCGAACGCTACCTGCAGGCGCGGGAACAGCGCCCCGCGGATGCGGACAGCGCCGCCCACCGGCAGCTGCGCGCCCTGAGAACCTGTTTACGATCTCCTGAGTAGCAACGCCAAGAACGCCAAGTGGATGAACTGCAGGCTGGTGTTGAGCAGGCGCTCGCAGTTCTTCCACAGCCTGCGGTTCTTCTCCAGCCAGGCAAAGCTG